>NZ_RPSE01000214.1:0-10397 GCF_003949955.1 Streptomyces sp. WAC05292 | reverse complement strand
CCGGAAGCCACCCCGCCGGAGCCCGCTCCCCCGACAGTCGCCCTGCCCGCACCGCCCGCTGCCGCCGTACCGCCTGCGCTGCTCGATCACGCCCGGAAGATCGCGGAAGCCCATCGCGTCCAGACCGGATCCCCGATCGACGCGGCGACCCTCCGGGCCCGCCTCGGCGTCCCGGCGGCGCTGGCGGACTCGATCGCCCTCCAACTCGCCTGACACGAAAGGAGATCACCGGCCATGCGCCCGAAGCGCTTCTACAACGTGATCCTCATTGGCCCGGTCCGCGTCGGCACCCACCACGACGGCCGCGGCACCACCAAGCACACAGCCGCCTGCACCGCGCCCGACTGCGGGTTCTCCGCCGACTACACCACCCGTGCCGGCGCCGAGCTCGCCGCCCGCACCCACCGCTGCAACCCGCGCTAACCCGCGAAGGAGACCCGCTCATGGACGTCCCGCTCTGGCTCGCCCTGATCGTCGTCGGCGCCCTCGGGATCAAGCTCATCCGCCCGCCCTGGTGGCTCGTCGCCGTGATCCTCCTCGGCGGCTACCTCCTCGCCGACAGCTTCCTCGCCCCGCTCGCCGACCCGATCACCAAGTAGGGAGACACCGACATGTTCCGACCGCACATCCCGGTCAACCCGCTCCCGACCGGCATCGTCACCCCGCTCACCCACACCGGCCCCACGTCCCGGGTCGAGACCCGCCACGAGTCCGCCCCGGTGGCCGCCGCGCCGACCGTCCCGGCTCGCCCCACGGTCCAGCTCACCCCCGGCAGCGTGCTCGCCCTCGCCGCCGGCGGTGGCGCGGTGGTCCTGGTCGTCGGCGCCGTCCTCGTCTCGATGCTCCTCGCCACCGCCATCACCGGCGTCTCCGTCGCCGTGATCGCGGTGGTCCTGCGGCTGCTCATCAAGGACCTGCACAAGCACTGAACGGCCCCCGGGGCGGCCTCGGTCGCCAAACTTCCGCCGCCCCGGGCGCCTGCACCCCATCCAGATCCAACGGACCCGAAAGGGACTCCTCATCATGCCCGAGCACACCCACGTCCCGCGCGTCTGCCGCGACTGCGACGGCTTCGCCACCACCACCATCACCACCGGCCTCCGCACCCCGGACGGCACCCGGCACACCATCCCCGTCCACTGCCTCACCTGCCGCGGCCTCGGCCACACCACCCCCGCCGCCCGCGTCCGCGTCGGGAGGTGACGGCGATGGCCCTTCTCGACTGGCGCTCGCCCGAGCACTTCGACCACACCGGCGACAAGCCGTGTGTGATCTGCACCAAGCCCACCCCCCTGCGCTCCGACCGCGGCAAGCCCGTCCACAAGGTGTGCGCCGAGGAGTGGATCGACAACCACACGGCGAAGGAGACCGATAAGTGATCCACCCCGCCACTGCGGCGGCGGGCCTGGACCCGGCCACCCTGAGCGACCTGCTCAAGGTGGCCGGGTCCCCCGGCTTCGACCGCCTCACCGAACAGATCCGCCGCACCGGAGGATGCGCCGCCCCCATCCGCCTGAGTGGCGGCACCAAGCTCCTCGACCCCGCCACCAAGACCGTGCTCCACGCCTACACCACGGACACCGAACCCGGCGGCGTCCTACGCGTCGCCTGCGGCAACCGGCGGGCCTCCCGCTGCCCCGCCTGTGCCTGGACCTACGCAGGCGACACCTACCACCTCATCCGCGCCGGCCTCATCGGCGACCCCTGCAAGGGCACCCCCGAGACGATCCGCGACCACCCCCGCGTCTTCGCCACCCTCACCGCCCCGTCCTTCGGCCCCGTCCACAACCGGCCCAACACCCGGCCCTGCCGCTGCGGCACCCAGCACCCCGAAGACGCACCCGAACTCGGCACCCCGCTCAACCCGGAGACGTACGACTACGCGGGCGCGGTGCTGTGGAACAACCACGCCTCCGAACTGTGGCGGTACTTCACGATCTACCTCCGCCGCGAGATCGCCGCCCGCGCCGGCCTCACCCAGAAAGCCGCCCGCGAACAGTCCCGCATCTCTTTCGGCAAGGTCGCCGAGTATCAGAAACGCGGCGCCGTCCACTTCCACGCCGTCATCCGTTTCGACGGTCCCGAAGGGCCCGACACTCCGCCGCCGGCCTGGGCCACCCTTGGCCTGCTCACCGACTCCATCCGGGCCGCCGCTGCCCGCGTCCGGGTGATTGTCCCCGCCGCCCCCGCGCACGGCGTTGCCCAGGACGTGACCCTCATGTGGGGTACCCAGCTCGACGTCCAGGTCATCGGCGCCTTCGGGGACGGCGAGGAGCTGACCGAGCAGGCTGTCGCCTCCTACGTCGCCAAATACGCCACGAAGGCCGCTGAGACGACTGGCACCGTCGACCACCCCGTCGGCAACAAGGAAGCCCTCATCCTCCTCGGCGTCCCGGACCACCCCCGGCGGTTGATGGAAGCGTGCATGGACCTCGACAAGGCCTACCCGGACCGACGCCTCCGGGCCTGGGCCCACATGCTCGGCTTCCGCGGCCACTTCTCCACCAAGTCCCGCCGCTACTCCACCACCCTCGGCGCCTTACGCCAGGTCCGCGCCGACTACCGCGCCGCCCAGCAACGCGCCTCGCTCGGCCTGCCCGACCCCGACGACCACCCGGAGGCCACCGTCCTCGTCGTCGCCCACTGGGTCTACGCCGGCAACGGCCACACCCCCGGTGAGTCCTGGCTCGCCGCCAACATCCGCCGCGACATCCAGCACAGCCGAGAGATCGCCCGCGAAGAACTGATGGGGGAACGAAATGAGTGATCGATACCTGTCTGTCGTCCAGGTGGCCGAACTGCTCGGCACCACCGAGCGGTTCCCCCGCCGACTGATCGCGGAGCGTCGGATCAAGTACGTGAAGCTCGGTACGCACGTCCGGATCGCGGAGAGCGTGGTCATGGAGTACCTCGCCGCGAATACCGTCGAGCCGCGTCGGCCCCGGCGTTCGCGCTACCGGCGGGCCGCCTGATGGCTAACAGCAAAGGCCGACGCCGCCGGTTCGGAGCGATCCGCAAGCTGCCGTCCGGACGCTTTCAGGCGCGGTACCCGGGTCCGGATGGGGTGATGCGGCCAGCGCCCGAAACCTTCGCGACTTCGGGGGACGCAGATGACTGGCTCGCCGAGAAGCAGACCGAGATCAACAAGGGAGATTGGCGCGACCCGGACGCGGGGGCCGTGAACTTCGCGGACTACGCGCTCCAATGGGTGGAAGAGCGCGGCTTGGAGGAGACGACCGAAGAGCTCTACCGGCGGCTCCTTCGGCTGCACATCCTGCCCACCTTCGAGGAAATGGACCTCGACGAGATCACGCCGCCCAAGGTCCGCACATGGCGGACCGAGCGACTCAAGGCCACGGGTGCGACCACGGTCGCCAAGTCGTACCGGCTGCTCAAGGCGATCATGGGTACGGCTGAGGATGACGAGTTGATCAGGCGGAACCCCTGCCGGATCAAGGGTGCAGGCAAGGAGTCGCCGGCGGAGCGGCAGACCGCCACCGTCGATCAGGTGGATGCCGTTGCCAAGGCGATGGGCCCGCGCTGGCGGCTGATGGTCTACATAGCCGCGTACGGCCCGGCCCGGCCGGAGGAACAAGCGGGACTGCGACGTTCTGACGTGGATCTTGCGAACTGCGGTGTCTGGGTGCGGCGTGCCGAGCCCGAGCTGAACACCGGGCGTCGGGCCCCGGGGGACACCAAGAGCGAGGCAGGTAAGCGGTTCATCGTTCTGCCGCGGTTCATGGCCGGTGATCTCAAGCTGCACATGTACCTGTACGCGGAGCAGAAGCCGGACGGGCTCCTCTTCGTGGGGGAGCGCGGGGCCCCGTTCCGGCGTACGACGTTCGGTCGGAAGTGGAAAAAGGCGCGTAAGGCGGCCGGGCTGCCCGACACCTTCACCTTCTACGACCTTCGTCACACCGGGCACACCCTCTCGACGCAGTCCGGGGCCACGCTGAAAGACACGATGGTGCGCGCCGGCCAGTCCTCCGAGAAGGCGGCGATGATCTATCAGCACTCGAACCTCGACCGGCAGCGGGAGGTTGCCGCCGGCATCCACGCGCGAGTGCAGGCGCTGCGCGGTAAGGCATCTGGCACGGATCTGGCACGCAGCGAGTAGAGAGGTCTAGGCAATACAAGAGCCCCAGGTCGCTGACCTGGGGCTTTGTCGTGGAGCGGATGACGGGAATCGAACCCGCGCTATAAGCTTGGGAAGCTCATGTTCTACCATTAAACTACATCCGCAGGTCGCTCCAGGGGTCTGGAGCGGTACCGTTGCACACTCTACCTCATGATCGACCCCCGGTGAATCGGCCGCGGGGTCGTCGCGTGTTTGTGGGGTGCACCGGCCGTCGCCGGGGCGGGAGTTGGGGCGTAACGTACCGGTGTGGCGGGCCGCTGGAGTGGCGGCTGGAGCGCGGTCTCGATCATCCCCTAATGTGGCGATTCGTCGCAGTACGGCAGGTTGGGGAAAGGGACTCGATGGAGAACACCGTCGTCCGTTGTGCCGAGGGGCACGTGTTCAGCACCGCTTCGTTCCCGCTGCAGCACCTCGGTGCCGGGCGGATCGGGCCGGGACGGCTGCTGCGGTGTCCGCGGTGCGCCCGGCTGAGGCACGCGGTGCCCGTCGGCGCCGCCGTCAAGCGGTAGGGCGGAGGACAGCGCGGTCAGGGCCGCGGCCGCCCCGCCGGCGGGCGCCGCGGCCCCGGGCGCCGCACTCGATTGGGGGCGGCTCGCGCCCACTGCGTATCCTCGGGACGTGCTTCTCTCCGACAAAGACATCCGGGCCGAGATCGACAGCGGACGGGTGCTCATCGACCCGTTCGACGAGTCGATGGTGCAGCCCTCCAGCATCGACGTGCGTCTCGACCGCTACTTCCGGGTGTTCGAGAACCACCGCTACGCCCACATCGACCCCGCCATCGAGCAGCCGGACCTGACCCGTCTGGTCGAGCCCGAGGGGGACGAGGCGTTCATCCTGCATCCGGGCGAGTTCGTGCTCGCTTCGACGTACGAGGTCATCTCGCTGCCCGACGACATCGCCTCCCGGCTGGAGGGGAAGTCCAGCCTGGGCCGCCTCGGACTGGTGACGCATTCGACCGCCGGGTTCATCGACCCCGGCTTCTCCGGTCACGTCACGCTCGAGCTGTCGAACCTCGCCACCCTCCCGATCAAGCTCTGGCCCGGCATGAAGATCGGGCAGCTGTGCATGTTCCGGCTCAGCTCGCCCGCCGAGTTCCCGTACGGGAGCGAGCGGTACGGATCGCGGTACCAGGGTCAGCGCGGGCCCACGGCCTCGCGCTCCTTCCAGAACTTCCACCGCACCCAGGTGAGGCACGAGGCATGAGTGTTGTACGCGAGTCCCTGAACTACGAGGGCTTCGGCCGCGCCGTGCGCGAGCTGGCGAAGACCATCGCCGACGACGGCTACGAGCCGGACATCATCCTGTCCATCGCCCGCGGCGGTGTCTTCGTCGCCGGCGGGCTGGCGTACGCCCTGGACTGCAAGAACATCCACCTGGTGAACGTGGAGTTCTACACCGGCGTCGGCACCACCCTCGAAATGCCGGTCATGCTCGCCCCCGTCCCGGACGCGATCGACTTCTCCGACAAGAAGGTCCTGATCGCCGACGACGTCGCCGACACCGGCAAGACGCTCAAGCTCGTCCACGACTTCTGCGTCGGCACCGTCGCCGACGTCCGCTCCGCGGTCATCTACGAGAAGTCGCAGTCGCTCGTGAAGTGCGAGTACGTCTGGAAGCGGACCGACGACTGGATCGAGTTCCCCTGGTCGGTCGAGCCGCCCGTCGTCCAGCGCGCAGGCCAGATCCTCGACGCCTGAGCCCCGGACGCGAAAGGGCCCGCCGCCGCACCCAGGGTGCGGCGGCGGGCCCTTTGTTCTCGCTGCGCCTCCCCCTACAGGGTGCCGAGCTTGATGATCGAGAGCAGCGCCACCAGCTGGATCGCGGACGCGCCCAGCGCCTTCGGCCACGGCAGGTCGTGCGACTTGCTGATCAGCGACGTGAACAGCGCGCCCGCCGCCACCCAGGTCGCCCAGCCGAGCACCTGCACGAACATGTTGTCGCCGCCGAGGAACACCGCGAAGATCAGGCGCGGCGCGTCCGAGATCGACATGACCAGCATCGAGAGGCCGATCGTCGGCTGCCAGGACCCCTCGCCGCCCAGCTGGCGGGCCAGGGTGTGGGTGACGGCGCCGAGGATCAGGCCGCAGATGACGAACGCCACGCCGGCGCTCAGGACGATCGGGACGGCGTTCGCGAGGGTGGCGTTGATGACGTCCTTGCGGGCCTCGTCGAAGCCGAAGACCGCGAGCAGGCCGTAGAGGAACGTCACGATCAGCGCGGGACCCCACACCGGGTAGTCGCGCATCTGGAAAAACGTCGGCCCCGGGCGCATCACGATGCCCTTGAGCAGCTCCTTCCACGGAAGCCGCGGGCCGGCCGGAACCGGGGCCGCGCCGCCGTCCGCCTGGTAGGTGCCGGGCGGGCCGTACGGGTCCTCGCCGTAGGCGAAGACCTGGGTGTGGCCGGGGTTGTCGTTCGCGTACGAGCCGCCGCCGTGGCCGCCCTGGCTGCCGCCGGGCGGGCCGTACGGGGGCTGCTGCGGATACGCCTGCGGGGGCTGCCTGCGCTGCCCCTGCTGGTCACCGTGAGGGTGGTGTCCGTACGGGTCGAAGTACTCGGGCTCGCCGTGCCCCCCGCTCGCGGCCTGCTGCGGCCACTGCTGCTGGGGAGGGTAGGGCTGCCGGCCGTACGGTGCCCCCTGCGGCGGCGGCTGCTGCTGCGGGTGCTGCTGACCGTACGGCTGCTGCCGCGGGGGTTGTTGCGCGCGGTCGTCGTCCCTGCCGCGTCCGATCCTGAATCCAGCCACGTGATCGAACGTACCTGGTCCCGGGCAATCGGGTGCGGTCGGTGCCGGATTAAGCACCCTTTGCGGCTGAGCTGTGACATCCCCTAGGGGAACCCCGGGGATGTCCCCCCGTCGTTCGTGGCCGGGCCGGGCCGGGCCGGACCGGACCGAGCCGGGAAGCGGTACGGCCGGCCCCCGGGCGGGGGCCGGCCGTACCGGCGCTGTAGCGCTGTTCTGCGTGGAGTGCTCCGGCCTACTTGGCCGTGTTGGCCTCGGCCGCGTCGCCGTCGGCCTCCGCCTCCGTCTCCGGCGCCTTGCCGGCTGCGGACGCCGACTTCTCGCCGGCCTCCGCAGCCGTCTCGGCCTCCGGCTCCTTCTCGGCCGCGGGCCCGGCCTCCGCCTCGGCCTCGGCCTTTGCCTTGGCTTCCGCCTCGGCCTTCGCCTTGGCTTCCGCCTCGGCCTTCGCCTTGGCTTCCGCCTCGGCCTTCGCCTTGGCTTCCGCCTCGGCCTTCGCCTTGGCCTCAGCCTCAGCCTCCGCCTTCGCCGCCGCTTCCGCCTCGGCTTCCGCCGCGGCCGCCGCCTCGGCCAGTTCGGCCTCCGTCGGGGCCGGGGCCTTCACCGACTCCAGGAGCAGCTGGGCCACGTCCACGACCTGGACGGACTCCTTGGCCTGGCCGTCGTTCTTCTTGCCGTTCACCGAGTCGGTCAGCATCACCAGGCAGAACGGGCACGCCGTCGACACGATGTCGGGGTTGAGGGAGAGGGCCTCGTCGACGCGCTCGTTGTTGATGCGCTTGCCGATCCGCTCCTCCATCCACATCCGCGCACCGCCGGCGCCGCAGCAGAAGCCGCGCTCCTTGTGGCGGTGCATCTCCTGCTGGCGCAGGCCCGGGACGGCGGACATGATCTCGCGCGGCGGCGTGTAGACCTTGTTGTGGCGGCCCAGGTAGCAGGGGTCGTGGTACGTGATCAGGCCGTCGACCGGGGTCACCGGCAGCAGCTTGCCCTCGTCGATCAGGTGCTGGAGCAGCTGGGTGTGGTGGATGACCTCGTAGTCGCCGCCGAGCTGCGGGTACTCGTTCGCGATGGTGTTGAAGCAGTGCGGACAGGTCGAGACGATCTTCTTCGCCGACTTCGGCTTCTTCGTCGACTCGTCCTCGTCGTCCTCGCCGAACGCCATGTTCAGCATGGCCACGTTCTCCTGGCCGAGCTGCTGGAACAGCGGCTCGTTGCCGAGGCGGCGCGGCGAGTCGCCGGTGCACTTCTCCTCGCCGCCCATGATCGCGAACTTGACGCCCGCCATGTGCAGCAGCTCGGCGAAGGCCTTCGTGGTCTTCTTCGCCCGGTCCTCCAGGGCGCCGGCGCAGCCGACCCAGTACAGGTAGTCGACCTCGGTGAGGTCCTCGACGTCCTTGCCGACGATCGGGACCTCGAAGTCGACCTCCTTGGTCCACTCGACGCGCTGCTTCTTCGCCAGGCCCCAGGGGTTGCCCTTCTTCTCCAGGTTCTTGAGCATCGTGCCCGCCTCGGAGGGGAACGCGCTCTCGATCATGACCTGGTAGCGGCGCATGTCGACGATGTGGTCGATGTGCTCGATGTCGACCGGGCACTGCTCGACGCACGCACCGCAGGTGGTGCAGGACCACAGCACGTCCGGGTCGATGACGCCGTTCTCCTCGACCGTGCCGATCAGCGGGCGCTCCGCCTCGGCCAGGGCCGCCGCCGGGACGCCGGCGAGCTGCTCGGCGGTCGCCTTCTCCTCGCCCTCCATGGTCTTGCCGCCGCCGGCCAGGAGGTACGGGGCCTTGGCGTGCGCGTGGTCGCGCAGCGACATGATCAGGAGCTTCGGGGAGAGCGGCTTGCCCGTGTTCCAGGCGGGGCACTGCGACTGGCAGCGGCCGCACTCGGTGCAGGTGGAGAAGTCGAGGATGCCCTTCCAGGAGAACTGCTCGACCTGGGAGACGCCGAAGACGTCGTCCTCGCCCGGGTCCTCGAAGTCGATCTCCTTGCCGCCCGAGGTCATCGGCTGGAGCGCGCCGAGCGCGGAGGCGCCGTCGGCGTTCCGCTTGAACCAGATGTTCGGGAAGCCGAGGAAGCGGTGCCAGGCGACACCCATGTTGGTGTTCAGCGAGACCGTGATCATCCAGATCAGCGAGGTGCCGATCTTGATCATGGCGGTGAAGTAGATGGCGTTCTGCAGGGCCGGCAGGGACAGGCCGTCGAACGCGAGCACCAGCGGGTACGACACGAAGTACGCCGGCTCGTACGAGTCGACGTGGTGGATGGCGCCCTCGAGGCCGCGCAGGGCGAGGATCGCCAGGCCGATGGTGAGGATGACGTACTCGACGAAGTACGCCTGCCAGGCCTTCGAGCCCGCGAAGCGCGACTTGCGGCCGGCGCGCGACGGCAGCGACAGCAGGCGGATCACCATCAGCACGGCGATGCCGACGACCGTCATCAGGCCGATGAACTCGATGTACATCTCGAACGGCAGGAACCCGCCGAGGACCGGCAGGGTCCAGTCGGCCTGGAAGAGCTGGCCGTACGCCTGGGCCAGGGTCGGCGGCAGGGTCAGGAAGCCGATGGCCACGAACCAGTGCGCGAAGCCGACGATGCCCCAGCGGTTCATCCGGCTGTGGCCCAGGAACTCGCGGACCAGGGTGAGCGTTCGGGCCTTCGGGTCGTCCGTGCGGCTGCCCGCCGGCACGGGTTGGCCGAGTTTCACGAACCGGTAGATCTGCGCCACGGCTCGGGCGAGCAGCGCGACGCCGACCACGGTCAGGACCAGCGACACGATGATCGCGGCGAGTTGCATGGGAGGGCTCCTCGGGCGGGACTTACTAAGCAGTAACTTATTGAGTCAAGGCTTGAGGTTACCCATTCTCCGCGCTGCGCTGTAGGTGAGCGTGCGGTGATCTGTGTCGCTCAGGCATGCCTGTGTTCACGGGCCGCGCGGGGGGTGCGGGCGAGGATCGCGAGATCCATCCCCAGCCAGTGGCTCTCCACATAGTGCCGGTCCAGGAGGGCCATCTCCTCCCAGGGGAGGTCCGATCGCGCGCTGACCTGCCACAGCCCGGTCATTCCGGGGCGTACGAGCAGCCTGTCGGGCCGGTCCGTACGGGCCTGCGGCCGCGGCCCGACGAGCGACATCTCGCCCCGGAGCACGTTCAGCAGCTGCGGCAGCGCGTCGAGTCCGCACCGCCGGACCGCCGCTCCGGCGCGCCCGGCCCCCGCGGTGTGCAGCCGCCAGGTGCGGAACGGCCGCCCGCCGAGCCCCGCCGCCGGCTCCCGCAGCAGGATCCCGCGGGCCGCGCGCGGCCGGGCCAGGAGGAGCACGGCGGCCGCGGCGAGGAGCGCCGGCAGGGCCGCGGCCAGCAGGAGGAGGCCCGCGGCGAGGTCGAAGGCCCGCTTGGCGGGATACGCGGGCAGCCGCGGCATCCGCAGGGCCGGCCGCGGCAGGCGCAGCGCCGGCCGCGGCACCCGGAATGCCCGCAGCGCCCGCCGGGGCGGCCGCGGCGAGGGCCGCGGGGG
>NZ_RPSE01000213.1:0-10398 GCF_003949955.1 Streptomyces sp. WAC05292 | reverse complement strand
GGCCCGCGGCGGCGCACCCGGAGACCGTCCCGCCCACCGCCGTGCGGGCGACCCGGGCTGGTCCCGCCCCGCGGGCCGGACCCCGCCGCGCGCCGGCCGCGGCGCCGGACACCGACACCGGGAGCACCCGTGAACCCCGTACTGACCGCCCGGATCCCGGGCTCCAAGAGCATCACCAACCGCGCGCTGCTCCTCGCGGCCGCCGCCGACGGGGTCTCGCTGCTGCGCGCCCCGCTGGTCAGCGACGACACCCTCGCCTTCCGCGAGGCCCTGGCCGGACTCGGCGTGCACATCGAGGCCGAGGACGGCGACGCGGCCTGGAAGGTCGCCGGCACCGGCGGCGCCCCCGCCGCCGGCGGCTCCGTGTGGTGCGAGGACGCCGGCACCGCCGCCCGCTTCCTGCCGCCCTTCGCGGCCGCGGGCCGCGGCACGTTCACCTTCGACGGCACCGGCCAGCTGCGCGCCCGCCCCCTGCGCCCGCTCGCCGAGGCGCTCGGCCGGCTCGGCGCGTCCGCCGAGGTGGCGGAGCCGGTCGGCGGCCTGCCGATGACCGTCCGCGCCGACGGGCTGCCGGGCGGGGACCTCACCGTGGACGCCTCGCTGAGCAGCCAGTACCTGACGGGCCTGCTGATGGCGGGGCCGCTGATGCGCGAGCCGCTGACCGTGCGCGGCGCCGGGCTGGTCAGCCGCCCGTACATCGACATGACGATGGCGCTGATGCGCCGCTTCGGCGCGTACGTGGACGAGTTCGACGACGGCGTGATCCAGGTGCTGCCCGGCGGCTACCGGGCCGCGAGGCTCGACGTCGAGCCCGACGCCTCCACCGCCTCGTACTTCTTCGCGGCGGCGGCCGTCACCGGCACCGCCGTGGCCGTGCCGGGCCTCGGGCGCTCCAGCGTCCAGGGCGACCTCGGCTTCGTGGAGGTGCTGCGCCGGGCCGGGGCCCGCGTCGAGATCGGCGAGGACACGACCACCGTGACCGGGACGGGCGCGCTCCGCGGCGGCTTCGACGTCGACATGGGCGACATCTCCGACACGTTCATGACGCTGGGCGCCATCGCCCCGCTCGCCGACGCCCCGATCACCGTCCGCGGCATCGGGCACGCCCGGCTGAAGGAGTCCGACCGGATCGCCGCCGTCGAGGAGAACCTGCGGGCCTGCGGCATCCGCACCGAGTCCGGGCGGGACTGGATCACCGTCCACCCGGGGGCGCCGGCGCCCGCCCGGATCGCCTGCCGCCGGGACCACCGGATCGCGATGGCCTTCTCGGTACTGGGCCTGCGCACCGCCGGCATCACGCTCGACGACCCCGCCTGCGTCGGCAAGACCTTCCCCGGCTTCCACGCCGAACTGGGCCGGCTCTTCCCGGCCCACGCGGGCACCGTCCGCCACTGACCACGAGAGGGGAGTGAGATCCCATGGCCGAGATACTCATCGCCGGCGGCGGCATCGGCGGCCTCGCCGCGGCGCTCGGGCTGGCCCGGCGCGGGCACCGGGTCACGGTCCTGGAGCGCCGGGAGGTCTTCACCGAGGCCGGCGCCGGCATCCAGCTCGGCCCGAACGCCTTCCGCGCGCTGGACCTGCTCGGGGTGGGCCGGGAGGTCCGCGACCGGGCGGTCGTCGTCGACGAGCTGCGGTTCATGGACGGCACGACGGGCGAGCGGGTCGCCGCGATGCCGGTGGGAGAGGAGTACCGCGCCCGCTTCGGCAACCCGTACGCCGTCGTGCACCGCGTGGACCTGTACCTGCCGCTGCTGGAGGCGGTCCGCCGGCACCCCGGCGTGGAGCTGCGGGGCCGCCACCACGTCGTCGGGTACGAGCAGCGGGCCGGGAGGGCCGCCGCGGTCCTGGCCGACGGACGCCGCATCACCGCGGACGCCCTGATCGGCGCCGACGGCCTGCACTCGGCGGTGCGGCGGCAGCTCGTCGGGGACGGCGCGCCGCGCGTGTCGGGGCACACGATCTACCGCACGGTGGTCCCGGCGGAGGAGGTGCCGCGGGAGCTGCGCCCGAACGCGGTGACGCTGTGGGCCGGCCCGAAGTGGCACTTCGTCCACTACCCGGTCTCCTCCGGCCGGTACGTGAACCTGGCCGCGACCCGGGACGACGGCGCCGCCGAGGCGGTGGCGGGCGTCCCGGCCGGGGACGGGGACGTACTGGCGGCCTTCCCGGAGCTGTCGGGTACCGCCCGCAGGCTGCTGGAGCTGGGCCGGGACTGGAAGGCGTGGGTGCTGTGCGACCGCGACCCGGTCGACCGGTGGACCGAGGGCCGCGTCGCCCTCCTCGGCGACGCCGCGCACCCGATGCTCCAGTACGCCGCCCAGGGGGCCTGCCAGGCCGTCGAGGACGCGGTGGTGCTGGCCGGGCTGCTGGACGGCTGCCCGGCCGATTTCGAGCAGCGCCTGGAGAAGTACGGGGCGGCCCGCCGCGAACGCACCGCCCGCGTCCAGCTGGTGGCCCGCGAGATGGGCCGCCGCCTCTACCACGCGGCGGGCCCGGCCCGCCGGGAGCGCAACGCGATGCTGGCCTCGATGGCGCCCGGGGCCATGTACGACGAGGTGGCCTGGCTGCACGGCCGCGAGGGCTTCGATCCGGCGGTCCCGGAGGCCGGTTGACCGCCGTCCGGGCGGACGCGGACAGGGGCGGCGGGGACACGTGCGTGTCCCCGCCGCCCCTTCGGCGGCTTCCGCCCCGGCCGGGTCAGAAGGTGAGGACGATCTTGCCGGTGGCGCGCTGGGACTGGCTCAGCTCGTGCGCCTTGCGGACGTCCTGGAGCGGGAAGGTCCCGGCGACCAGCGGGCGCAGCCGGCCCTCTTCGGCGAGGGCCGCGACCTGCTCCAGGACCGCGTGGTCGGGCGCCACGTTGACCGTGATGCCGCGCAGGCCCAGGGCCTCCGCCTTGGCCCTGATCTCGTCCAGGGCGAGCGGGTTGATGACGCCGATGTAGGTGCCGCCCGGGCGCAGGGTGCGCAGGGAGCGGTCCTCGTACTCGCCGCCGATCAGGTCGAGGACGACGTCGACGTCCTTGACGGCCTCGGTGAAGTCCACCGCGGTGTAGTCGACGACCTCGTCGGCGCCGAGTTCGCGCAGCACGTCGTGCTTGGCGGCGCTGGCGGTGCCGATGACGTACGCCCCGCGGGCCTTGGCGATCTGCACGGCGAGGTGGCCGACGCCGCCGGCCGCCGCGTGGACCAGGACGCGCTGGCCCGGCTGGATGTCCGCGCCGTCGACGAGCGCCTGCCAGGCCGTCAGCGCGGCCATCGGGAGGGCGGCCGCCTGCACGTGGTCGAGGGCGGACGGCTTGCGGGCGAAGTGGCGGGCGGGCCCGGCGACGTACTCGGAGTACCCGGCGGCCTCGTTCGGGAAGGCGGGCAGGCCGAAGACCTCGTCGCCGACCTTGAAGCGGTTCTCGCCGGGCGAGACGGCCACGACCGTGCCGGACACGTCCCAGCCGACACCGAACGGCGGGGTCAGCCACAAGCCGTATTCACGGATCTTCCAGTCGATCGGATTCACGCCGGCGGCGTGCGTCTTTACCAGAATTTCGGTGGCATTGGGAGCGGGGATCGGAGAATCCGTCAGGTTGAGGACTTCGGCTCCGCCGAGGGCTTCCTGACGCACCGTACGCATGGTTTCTGTCATGCATTCCATGATCTGCGCGCGCGTGTCCGGTTGTAAAGCCGGGCACCCGTCGATATCCGGCCATTCGCGTTTTCCCGTGACCTGACACAGCGGCCGGAAATTGTTTCTGCTTCGCAGAACACCGGCGCAATGCTCTGCCGTATGACTCAGCTGCGATCACTTGGTTCGGCCGGCCCCGAGGTTTCCGCTCTCGGCCTCGGCCTGATGTCCATGTCCGACTTCTACGGCCCCGCCGACCGGGCCGAGGGGGTCGCCACCGCGCACGCCGCCATCGAGGCGGGCATCACCCTCCTCGACACCGGCGACTTCTACGGAAGCGGCCACAACGAGCTCCTGGTGCGCGAGGTGCTGCAGAGCCACGACCGCGAGCAGCTCACCCTCAGCGTCAAGTTCGGCGTCCTGCGCGACCCGGCCGGCGGCATCCTCGGCGTGGACAACCGCCCGGAGGCGGTCAAGAACTCCCTGGCGCAGACCCTCCAGCGGCTCGGCACCGACTACGTCGACGTCTACCGCCCGGCCCGCCTGGACCCGGCGGTGCCGATCGAGGAGACCATCGGCGCGATCAAGGAGATGGTCGAGGCCGGCTACGTCCGCCACATCGGCCTGTCCGAGATCGGCGCGGAGACCCTGCGCCGCGCCTCCGCCGTGCACCCCATCGCGGACCTCCAGATCGAGTACTCGCTGCTGTCCCGCTCGATCGAGGACGAGATCCTGCCGACCGCCCGCGAGCTGGGCACGGCCGTCACGGCGTACGGCGTCCTCGCCCGGGGCCTGCTGTCGGGCCGCTGGAACCACCAGCGCGCCACCGCCAAGGACGACGGCCGCAGCAACTTCCCGCGCTTCAGCGGCGAGAACCTCGACCGCAACCTCCAGCTGGTCGCCGCGCTCGGCAAGGTCGCCGAGGCCAAGGGCGTCACCACCTCGCAGCTGGCGATCGGCTGGGCGATGGCCCAGGGCAGGGACATCGTCCCCGTCGTCGGCTCCCGCCGCCGCGACCAGCTGGCCGAGGCCCTCGGCGCGCTGTCGCTGGAGCTGACCGCCGAGGACGTCGCCGAGATCGAGCGGGCCGTGCCCGCGGAGGAGGTCGCCGGCACCCGCTTCGACGCCGAGGGCATGGCCATGCTCGACAGCGAGAAGAAGTCCGGCGCCTCGGGCCAGGCGGGCTGACCGGTGGTGCAGATCGGCAGCGCCGCCCAGTGGCAGGCCGACAAGCTCGACGTCGGGGCGTACCTCGACCGGCTGGGCGTCGAGGGCCCGCTGGAGCCGACCGCGCAGACCCTGCGCAGGCTGCACCGGGCCCACGCCCTGGCCATCCCGTTCGAGAACCTCGACATCCTGCTGGGCCGCGGCATCGACATCGACATCGAGGCCGTCCAGGACAAGCTGGTGCGCCGGCGGCGCGGCGGCTACTGCTACGAGCACAACATGCTCTTCGCGGTGCTGCTGGAGCGGCTGGGCTTCGAGGTGACCCGCCTGTACGCCCGCCCGGTCCTGGACGCGCCGAAGCCGCTGCCGCGGACGCACCTGGTGCTGAGCGTGGCCGTCGGCGGGGAGACGTGGCTCGCCGACGTGGGCTTCGGCGACGAGGGCCCGCTGGAGCCGCTCCTCGTCCGCGACGGCACCGTCTCCGAGCAGGCCGGCTGGACGTACCGGCTCGCCCGGGCGGAGGGCTCCGACAAGGAGTGGGTGCTCTGGCTCCGGCGGGGGGACGGCTGGTTCCCCCTGTACTGGTACGCCACGGAGGGCCACCACCACATCGACTGCGTGGTGGCCAACTACTTCATCTCCACGCACTCCAGCTCGCCCTTCACCGGGCGGGTCTTCCTGGAGCGCATCGCGGAGGACTGGCGGCTCAACCTCAACCACCGCAAGCTGACGCTGACCCGCGCGGACGGCACCGGCGAGGTCCGGTACATCGCGGACGAGGAGGTCCGCTCGCTGCTGGACGAGCGGTTCGACATCGAGCTGACGGAGGACGAGGCCAAGGTCGTCGTCGCGGCGCTGCCCGCGCCGCCGGCCGGGGACGCCTGACCCGCCCGTACCCCTGCGGGGCCCGTGGCGCACACCCTCGCGGTGCGCGCCACGGGCCCCGCTTTGTTGTTTTTTCGCCCGCGGCGGGCTCGGGCGCGGAGGGCGCCCGGGCATGCCGAACGGGCCCGGCGGGGGGATTCGCCGGGCCCGTTCGGGCGCCACAGGGGGAAGGGGCGTAAGAGGGGGTTCAGCGCGTTCAGCGGGGCTGGACGCCGATGCGGCTGCCCTTGCCGGTGGAGGCGCCGCCCGTGACGAAGGAGCCGTCCAGGCCGTGGATCTTGTACACGAAGTCGAAGTTGGCGGTGTTCCGGCCGGTGACGGTGATGTTGGCCTGGAAGGTGATGGTGGAGTTGGCCTTGCCGTCCGCACCGAGCAGCAGGGCGGTGTCGGTGTCGGAGTAGGTGCCGCAGCCGGTCTGCTTCCACTCGCCGTGCGAGGCGGTCGTGGTGTTGTTCGGCGAGGTGAAGTTGACCGTGCCGGCCGTCGCGTAGGCGCTGCCGTGGTAGCTGCCGAGGAAGGTCTCGCCGGTGTTGTCGTCCACGACCTTCCAGCTGCCCGGGAGGGTCAGGCAGCCGTTGGCGCCGTCGGCGGCGGCGTTCGCCGAGCCCGTGACGGCCGTCGCGGTGGCGAGCGCGGCGACGCCCGCGAGTACGCCGACCTTGATACGGGTGCTCTTGCGCATGTGGATCTCTCCCATGGAATCGAAAACGGATGGATTTACCGGGGCCGGCGGTGAACGCGGCGGCTTCGATTTCCATGATGGGCCGTCGAATTCGCGTGCGGTATGGACCAGGCGGCGATTCGTCAAGTCTGTGTAAAGGCATTCCGGCGCTGTGAGGGGCGCCCCCGAAACGGCCTCCGTCCGGGCCCGGAAACGTCCCTGAAAGGCCTTTCGCGGCCCCTGTGGAGTCCCCGGAAAGGACCCGTGCAGAGTCCCTGGAGAAGGCGCCTGGCGGGCCGGTGAGGCGGTGCACGGAAAAGGCCCTGCGCCGCAATCCGGATCCGGATTGCGGCGCAGGGCCTGGCGGCAGCGGGAGGGGCGTCAGTCGATCTGCATGACGATGCGGACGGCGGGGTCCACGTCCGGCTGCTTCGGCACCGTGTCGAGGACGATCCCGAAGTGCTCCTCGTACGCCGCCAGCAGGGCCGCGTCGTCGGGCAGCTCGACGGTCTCCCGGCCGGCCGCGGTCGTGCGGGTGAGCTCCCGGCCGTTGACGGTGACGCGGCCGTCCTCCTTCTGGTGGGAGACGATCAGGTTGTGCAGGAAGACCGAGTCGGGGGCGGTCCGGTACCACCACAGCGTCGGGAGGAAGTCCTCGATGCGGACGGGCCGCTCGTCGAGCCGGTACTGGATGCCGCCGTTCAGCTCGACCTGGATGCCGCCTTCCTCGGGCCGCACCACGCGGTAGTCGCCGTGCGGGTCCTTCTGCACCTCCGAGGTGCCGATGGGGAGCGGGAAGCGGCTGTTCTTGCCGAAGCCGACGTCGACGAGCCACTCCTCCCCGTCCAGGTCGACGCGGAGCGCGAGGTGGCAGAGCGGGGCGCCGAACGCGCCGCCGAGGAAGACCTGCCCGGAGAGGATCTCCACCCGGTAGCCGAGGGCCTCCAGGAGGTGCCCGAAGGACGGGTTCAGCTCGTAGCAGCCCCCGCCGCGCCGCCGGGTGACGATCTTGTCGTAGAGGAACTCGCGGTCCAGGCCCAGCTCGGCGCCCTCGACGTGGTAGTCGATGTTCTCGAAGGGCACCGACAGCACGTGCCGCTCCTGGAGGTGCCGCAGCCCGTGGATGTCGGCGCGCTCGGGCCGGCGGGCGCCGATCCGCTCCAGGTAGGCGTCCACCATCGCGTCGCTGAGCATGCCTGTCGTCTCCTTCGTCATCGGGTCCCCCTCACCGGGCACGCCACCCGGTCGGCGGGATGTTGTGGTTCACGCGGAACACGTTCTGCGGGTCGTAGGCGTCCTTGGCGGCGACGAGCCGCTCGTACGTCTGCGGGTCGTACGCCGAGCGCAGGTGCTCGGGCGAGCTCTCCAGCGCGCTGATGAAGCTGAGGAACGGGCCGCCGATCCGCCAGGGCTGCATCTCCTCCATCAGCCGCTCCTGGAACTCCCGTACGTCCTGCACGTGTTCGGGCCATACCGGCGCGCCCGCGAACAGGGTGTACGCGGTGTCCCGGTGCGGGACGGCGTTGGGGTGCCCGGGCTCCCGGCCCAGGGCGCCGCCGAGGTGGCGCAGCTCGATGCCGGGCCGGACGGCGTCCGCGCCCTCCTTGATCAGGGGGATCAGGGTGGCGATGGCGGCGTCGTCGAGTTCGCGGATGCGGGTGGAGCGCTCGAAGTACACGGCGGGGACCGTCGGGTCCATGTTGATGTCGGCGACGTTCGTGTACGGCATGTCCGCGACCGTGTCGAGGACCGGCTCGACCAGCTCGCGCAGCGGGCGCACCAGCTCGGCGCCCTCCTCGTTCGAGCCGTTGAACGCGATCCGGATGTGGGCGAGGAAGCGGCCCCGCACCGGCTCCGGCAGGACGTCGATGTCGGGGAAGCGCATCACGGCGATCGAGGACTGCATCGCGTCCGGCAGGCCCTGCGTCCAGTCGCGCCAGGCCGGCAGGATCCGCTCGATGTGCTCGCCGGGCAGGAACAGGCCGCCGCCGTACAGCCGGGAGACCGGGAAGAGGCCGATCTCGATCGAGGTGATCACACCGAAGTTGCCCTTGCCGCCGCGCTGCGCCCAGAACAGGTCGGGGTGGTCGTCGGGGGACACGTGGCGCAGTTCGCCGTCCGCGGTGACCAGGTCGAAGTTCTTCACGTGGTCGGCGGCGTAGCCGTAGGAGCGGCCGAGCGGGCCGAGGCCGCCGCCCAGGTGGTACGAGACCACGCCGACGCCGGGGGAGGCGCCGTTCAGGGGGGCCAGCCCGAAGGGGGCGGCCTCCTGGATGACGCGGCTCCACTGGACGCCGGGCTCGATGCGGGCGGTGCGGGCGCGGGGGTCGATGCGCACGCCGGTGAGGTTGCGGGTGTTGATCAGCAGGGCGCCGTCGGCGGGCACGGACACGCCGTGGCCGGTCGCCTGGACGGCGACGGCGATGCCGTGCCGGGAGGCGAAGCGGACGGCGGCCATGATGTCGGCGGTGCCGTCGGCGACGACCACGGCGGCGGGCCGGGTCTGCGGCAGGATCCGGTTGAAGCCGAGGGTCTCCTCCTCGTACCCGGCGGTGCCGGGCAGCAGCAGGGGGCCGCGCAGCTCGGCGCCGAGTGCGGACAGGTCGGTGGTGGACACGGACGTTCCCTTCTCCAACGGGTGGTTCACTGCGCCGCCTTGCCGGAGATGCGCAGGGAGGGGAGGGTGAGGGCGGTCAGCAGGACCACGCCGCCGCCGATCCAGGCGACCGTGGTGAGCTCGATGTTGTCGACGACGAGGCCGCCGACGAGCGCGCCGAGTGCGATGGACAGGTTGAAGACGGACACCCACAGGGCGGAGGCGGCCTCCATCGAGTCGGGCGCGTACTTCAGCATCCAGGTCTGCAGGCTGACGGAGACGCCGCCGAAGGCCAGGCCCCACAGGACGAGCAGGGCGATGCCGCCGGCCTGGTTCTCGCCGAGGACGGGGAAGAGCAGCATCGCGGCGGCGAGCGCGACGATGATGACCGTCATGGTCCGGGCGAGGTTCTTGGAGACGGCCGCGCCGGCGACGAAGTTGCCGATGATGCCGGCGACGCCGAAGCCGAGCAGCAGGAGGCTGATCAGGTCCTCGTCGATGCCGGAGACCTGCTGGAGCATGGGGCTGACGTAGGTGTACGCGGCCAGGTGGCCGGTGACGATCAGCGCGGTGGCGATGATGCCGGCGCGGACGCCGCGGTTGCCGAACTGGGCGATGAGCTCGGGGACGCTGACGGGCTTGGTGGCGGGCAGCTTCGGCAGCAGCACGAGCAGGGCGAGGAGGACCGCGAAGGCGAGGACGCCGAGCGTGGCGAACGCGGTGCGCCAGCCGGCGAGGCCGCCGATCAGGGTGCCGGTGGGCACGCCGAGGACGTTCGCGGCGGCGACGCCGCCGAAGATCAGCGCGGTGGCGCGGGGGATCGCCGCGGGCTGCACCAGGCGGAAGGCGAGGCCGCCCGCGATGGCCCAGAAGCCGCCGATGGTGACGCCGACGAGCACGCGGGAGGCGAGCAGGATGCCGAAGTTCGGGGCGAGGACGGTGACCAGGTTGGCGACGGCCATGACGGTCATCAGGCCCACGAGCAGGTACCGGCGGTCCATGCGGCCGACGACGACCGGGACGAGCGGCGCCGACAGCGCGGCGACCAGGCCGGGCACGGTCACCATGAGGCCGGCGGTGCCCTCGGAGACCTGGAGGGCGGAGCCGACGGAGGTGAGCAGTCCGATCGGCAGCTGCTCGGCGGTGACCAGGGTGAAGATGCCGACCGCGACGGAGACGACCGCGAACCAGGCCTTCAGCGTGGTGCGCTCCTCCGCCTGCGGCGGCGCTGCGGTGTCGGCGTACGTCCCGAACAGGAACGGCGAGGTCGCCTCGTGCGGGGTGCCGTGGTGCGGGGCGCGCACGGGGTGCGCGAACTCCATGACGTACTGCGGCGAGGTGCCGTGCGCGCCCCGCACCACGGCACCCCGCACGAGGCGACCTCGCCGTTCCTGTTCGGGACGTACGCCGACACCGCGGCGATCGCCGCCACCTACCCGGTGCCGCCGGAGATCCCGCTGTTCCACGA
>NZ_RPSE01000212.1:0-10457 GCF_003949955.1 Streptomyces sp. WAC05292 | reverse complement strand
GGGGTGGGCGTCGCGGGCCGGCGAGGGAACGGACGCCATCGCCCGCACCGCGTTGGCCTCCGCCTCGCGCTCGAAGCGGTCCCCCGGATCGCTGATGCTCAGGCCCGCCCCGTTGTCCGTACCGGCGACGGGGCCCCGGCGCTGCTGGATGACGTGCGTCAGCTCGTGCGCGAGGGTGTGCCGGTCCGCGCCGCCGTCCCCGATGACGACATGGCTCCCGCTGGTGTACGCGCGGGCGCCGATCTCGGCGGCGGACCGGCGGGCCGCGGAGTCGTCGTGGATGCGGACGTCCCCGAAGTCGGCGCCCAGACGGGCCTCCATGTCGGCGCGTAAGCCCGCCTCCAGCGGCCGGCCCGCCGACCGCAGCACGTCGTGGACCTCGGAGCGCTGCACCGCAGCAGCCGACTCCTCGGCGGCGTGCCCACAGCCCGCGCCGTGCCGGTGCGTCCCCGGGCCGGCGACGGACCGTTGCGCCTGCGCCTGCGCCCAGGCGTGCCCGGACTGGCGGAGCATCTGCACGACGGCGGCATTGCCGGCCGCCCGCTGGAGCGTCGCCAGGGCCGCGGCCCCCGCGGGCGGCGGCGCCGTACCGCGGGCCGGGGTCCGCGCCGGAGCGGAGCGCGCGATGCCGTCATGGCCGGGTGCGGGCGTAGGGGAGCGCATCGGATCCTCACGGACGGGCGGCGGACGGGCCCCTCCTGGATACGGGGGCCTGACCGCGCGGCGCCAGGTACCGCAGGGCAGGATCGGGAGTCCGATCGGGAAGCCCGTCACGCCCCACCCGACAGGAGCGGGCACAGGATGTCGGGCGCGGCAGGCTGGCCCCTCCCTAGCGTTGTGGTGGAAAGAGAAGGAGGGGCCGGGGTGCTGGAACGGCTGAACCAGGCCATGGGGTACATCGAGGACCACCTCGACCGGGAGATCGACGTATCCGAACTGGCACGGATCACGGCCACGTCGGAGTACCACTTCCGGCGGCTGTTCTCCTCGCTGGCGGGGATGCCGCTGTCGGAGTACGTCCGGCGCAGGCGGCTCACCGTCGCGGGGGCCGACGTACTGGCCGGGACGCCGTCCCTGCTGGAGATCGCCGTCCGCTGGGGCTACGCCTCCGGCGAGGCGTTCGCCCGGGCGTTCCGCGCCGTGCACGGCATCGGCCCCGGCGAGGCCCGGCGCGTCGGCGCGGCCCTGAACGCCCAGCCCCGGCTCTCCTTCCGCCTCACCGTCGAAGGGAGCAGCACCATGCGGTACCGCATCGTCGAGAAGGAAGCGTTCCGGATCGTGGGCAGGAAGGCCCGCGTCCCGCTGATCCACGAAGGGGCCAACCCGCACATCGCCGAGCACATCCGAAGCATCCCGCCGCAGACGCTGCAACGGATCGCGGCCCTGTCCGACCAGGACCCGCGGGGCGTGGTGTCGGCGACGGTCCGGGTGTCGGACGGCTTCGAGGAGGGCGCCGACCTGGACTACTACCACGCGGCGGTGACGTCGTCCGAGACGCCGCCCGAGGACCTGGACGTCCTGGAATGCCCTGCGGGCACGTGGGCGGTCTTCGAGAACACGGGCCCGTTCCCGCAGGCGCTCCAGCAGATGTGGGCGGACACGGCGGCCCACTGGATGCCGTCGAACCCGTACGAATACCGCCCGGGCCCGGAGATCCTCCACGTCACCCCGACGGAAGCGGACCCGACCCACGCGACGGCCCGCCTGTGGATCCCGGTGACCCGCACCGGGCGGTAGGCGGGTCCGTCAGCGCACGTCGGGAAGCGTGGCGGCCTCGCCGACGGCGGCGATGAGCTCAAGGGGGAACTCCCGGTCGGCTTGTCCGATGGTGAGCCCGAGCCACCGGCCGGTGGACGGCAGCCGCCAGGCGTGCAGGCTCCCGGCGAGGTTGCCCAGGGAGCCCAGCGGCTCGGGCGCCTCGACGCCCGGCTGGTCGGGGTCGCCGAAGCCGAGGCAGGGCCACAGGTCGACCACGGCCGGACCGCCCCACCGCGCCGCCAACACGGCAACCAGCGCGGCGAGGTCCGCCTCCAGCTCCTCCTCGGCCACCGTGACCGCCTCCACATCGGGGACGTCCCAGAAGTCCCGGCTCTGCCGAAGCACGGCGATCCGGTACCCGGGCCCGCCCCACCCGTGCGGCGTCTTGGCCTCGCTTTCCGGGAACGGCAGACCGATCAGGCCATCGATGATCGACAACTGCTCCTCGACGGAGCCTGCGGACCTGGTCTGAGAGGACATGGCCGGAGTCTAGGCCCGCCCAAGGACAGCACCCGCGCCGCCCGTCCACCCGCCGCCGCCAAACCGTCCCGCGCCCGCTCAGGCCACACGTCGCGAGACCGGGAAGAATGACCGCCCAAGCACCGCAAGCCCCGGACATCGATCGAGAGGGAAGAGGGAATGTGGCTTGAGATTGCGGGTGAGCACGACGGAGCGGAGGCGAGGCCGCCGGCACCCCCGGCCCGTCTTGACCGCCTGGAGGCGGCCTTGGGCCAGTATCCGCCGAAGCCTCTGCGAGACCTTCTCCTGGAGACTGACGGCGTTTCGGATGGACACGGCACCTGCGTCGTGTGGGGTGTAGACCAGATCGTCGAGGTGAATCTGGCGTTTCGCAGCGCCGCTTCGTTCCGGTCCCTCTACATGCCGTTCGAGCCGCTCATGTTCTTCGGCGAGAGCGGCGGCGGGGACCAGTTCGCCTTTGTGCGCTCCCCGGCCCGAGACGATGTCTTCGTCTGGGATCACGAAACCGACAGCCGGCTGTGGATCGCTCCGGGCCTGGAGTCTTTCCTTCGGAGCGCCCTCACCCACGCAGGCGAGGACTGGTATCGCCCATGACGTCCCTGCCATCGAATTCACTGTCCGCCCCGACCAGGGCGACCCCAGCAGGTTCGATCTCGGGGACATGCTCTGGCGTGGAAGTCTGGGAGAGGCCGGGGCGGCGGGGCATGTGCCCGATCACGGCATGAGAATCCACGTCCAGGTGGCTGACCTGATGGGGCTGCCTCGGCGGGCTACGAGTCTCCGGCCGGAAAGGACCGGTTCGGTCGGCCCCAGTCGGGCAGCAGGTCCCACGAGTCGTGCTGCAGCCACTCGGCGAAGGTGGCCGGTCGGCCGCCCGCCTCATGGTCGAGGGACAGGGGGACTATCAGGTCGTGGCTGGCCCTGCCGCCCCACCACATCGTCCCGGCCAGCGGGCCGGACAGCGCCAGGAGCGTGGCGTAGCCGCAGCCGTGCTCCTGGAGGACCACGGACCCGGCCGTCTTCCGATCCTGGAACTCCTCGTACTCCGCATGCCACGCGCTCCAGGCAGCAGCGGCCGTCGGCCCGTCACGGAAGGCCTCCCACTGGGGCTCCCGTGCATCCGACTCGGCCTCGGCCACCTCGGCCTCGGTCAGCGGCGGTGGCGGTGGCGGTGGCGGTGGCTGTGACGTGGGAGGCCGGTTCATGCGCCCACCCTGGGGAATGCCGGCGACCGAGCCTCCGACGGCCGCCGACGGGGGAGCCGGAGAACACCGGCCCGCTCCCGCAGGCGCTCCGGCAGATGCAGGCCGACGCGGCAGCCCCAACCAAGACGGAATCCGACCGGACCCACGCGAGGGCCTGCCTGCGGGATCCCTGTGACCCGCACAGCAAGCCGACTCAGGCACCGCCGGCGGCGGCCAGGATGACACGAGAGCGTTCCGGATCCACGGAGACGATCCGCACCGACACGTCCTGGCCTTCGCGGACGCCCTCCACGGAACCGCTCACCGGAACGAGCCCTTCGACACAGTCGGCGATGCGCACGAAGTACCCGATCGACGCGATCTTCGTGACGCGCCCGGCGACGGTCTGACCCACACGGTCCACGAACCGGACCGACAAATCCTGGTGCTCCGCCCACTCGCGAAGCGAGACGCGCACCTGGCAGTTGCTCTCTTCGTGCCAGACGACCGTGCCCGCGACACGCTGCCCCACGCCCGGCAGTTCCATGCACGGGGGCATCCTGACGATCTCGGCCAGTCCGACGTCTTCGGGCCGGCCGTCGATGGAGAGGAAGACCCCGAAGGGCCGCCTGCCGACGACTTCACCGGTGATCGGCGACCCGACGGGCAGCGCCCGAACCGTCTCCGGCCACACCTCGGCGGCACCGAACGCCCGGTAGCCGCCGTTCTCGGAAGGCCCGCAATACTCAGTCACGTGTTGATCATCACTTACAAGCCACCCCTGACGGATCGTACATCTGTCTGATTCTATGCGTGTCGGGAGAGCAAAACAGGGCGTACACCAGCGCATCATGCAGAATCACGTTCGGTTGCAAAGGGCTGCGGGGGGCGCGGCCCGGATGGTTGGTGGAAGGCTTCGGGGTGGGGTTCGACGAGGAATGGGGCGCGCTGCGCGCCCGGGCGGCAACACAGCCCGTTGCACCGGCTGTTGACGCGTACGAGGTGGCGCGGCTGGCGGCGCTGCAGCGCCTGGCGGAGTTCCGGGACGGCATCGTGCTGGTGCCGTCGGACGAGCACGGCGGTCCGTGGACGACGCGACTGGGCGATCTGGACTGGCTGTGCGCCTTCTCGGACGAGGAGGCTCTCTACCGGTTCGCGGTGGCGCGCGGCGAGGTGGACCGCGAGTGGCCGTACCGGCGCATCAGCGGCGCCCGGCTGCTGGACGAGATCCTGCCGGCGCTCGACTTTCCGTGCGGGGTGGCCCTGAACGCTGCCGGTCCGGACGGTGCGGTGTTCCCGCCGGTGCGCGGGATCGTTCCCGATGCGGCGGCGCTCGACGGGGGGCGTGCGGCATGAGCGGGGACGACAAGGACCTCGACGTCTCGAAGCAGGCCCTGGGGCAGATAGCCAAGGGCATCACTGAGCCTTTTCAGCGTTGCCACCGGACGGGTGACGAGGCCGGTGCCCGCAACGCACGAGGCTCCCGTGCCGTTGAGAGAGGTGTTCGACGTCTCAACTCATCAGTGCAGGAGCCTCGTTGGTTCCCTATCCTGCCGCACTCGACCTGCCTCACGCCCTGGTCGAGTGGGTAACCATGCTCATCGTCACTCGGGAGAGTGACCGCCGCTGCAAACTCCCGCCGCACCAGCGTGCTCTCGTCGCCCTCGTCTACCTCCGGCGGCACGACACGCTCGCGCAGATCGCCGCGGGCTTCGGCATATCCGTCGGCACCACCCACGCATACGTCACCGCCGTCGTCCGGCACCTGGCGGACAGGGCGCCAGGACTGCTGAAGGCGCTGAGGGAGACGGACCCCGACTATGTCCTCGTGGACGGCACCCTCGCCGAGTGCGACCGGGTCGGTGACGGACGGGCCGACTACTCCTCCAAGCACAAGCGGCACGGCGTGAACGTGCAGGTCGTCACCAACCCCGCCGGCAGGATCGTCTGGCTGTCGCCGGCGCTGCCGGGCCGGACCCACGACCTGACAGCCGCCCGCACCCACAAGATCATCCGGATCTGTGAGCGCCAGGGCGTCCCGATCCTCGCGGACATGGCCTACATCGGCGCAGGGGACTGGGTCACCACCGCGAAGCGCCGCCCGCCCAACGGCGAACTCACACCCACCGAGCGGACGGTCAACCGAGCCCTGTCCGCCGCCCGGGCACCCGTCGAACGCGGAGTCGCCCACCTGAAGTCCTGGCGGATCTTCCGACGCGCCCGCTGCAGCCCAACACGCCTCGCCATGATCGCTGCCGCCGTCCTCACCCTGGAGAGGCAACGCTGAAAAGGCTCACTGATGCGCTGTCCGAGCTGGGCGAGCTCGGCTCGGTCGGCGACGCGAGCATGGGCCGCGGCTTCTCCAAGCTGGCCCTGACCGGTGTACAGACGGGCCACGACGGCCTGACCGGCGCGATGAAGACCTTCTGCGAGCGCTGGGAGTGGGGGGTGCGCTCCCTCGTCCAGCAGGGCAACGCCTTCGCGGCGAACGTCGGCCTGTCGGCCGGCATGATCCACGAGCAGGACCAGTACCTCAAGGGCGCCTTCAAGATCATAATGAACGCCGGGATGGGCAACCCGTACGCCTCCGAGGACCAGATCACCAAGAAGAGCTGGGACGAGGTCCTGGCCGACAATCCCTACACGCAGATCCGCGACGCGGACTACAGCTCCGAGTCGCGTGCGCGCGCCGACCAGAACAGCAAAGAGGCGTGGAAGACCGCCATCCGTGACGCGAACAGCTCGGACATCCTGCTGTCCAACCAGCTGATGGACGCGGCCGGGCTGGACGACGAGCAGGACGCCTTCGTCGAGGGCATGGTCGGCCCGGCTCCCCGGCCGGCACCGCAGTCGGAGGGTGAGCGCTGATGGCGGACTGGCGCGACCTGGTCGACAAGGGCCTGGAGAAAGCGGAGCAGGGCTGGGACTCCGCCGTGAAGTCGGTCGGCGAGGGGGTCGACAGGGCCACCGAGGGCATCGGCGCCGCGCTCGAACACGTCGGAGCCCACGGCGCCGCCGACAAGGTAGAGGACTGGGGCGACCGCTTCGCCTCCGGCACGGGTGTCACCGTACGCGAGCAGAACCTCGGAGAGACGGAACAGGCCGACGAGCTCGTCCACGGCTCGCCGTCCGCGATCCGCGAGTCGGCGTCTCATCTGAAGGACTTCCAGGCGGCGTTCGAGAACGTCGGCGCGGGCATGCGCGCCCTGGACACCGGGCATTGGAAGGGCGCGGCGGCCGACGCGTTCCGCGAGAAGTTCGCGCTGCACCCCGGTGACTGGCTCCGCGCCGCATCCGCCTGTGAGTCCGCGGCTCAGGCCCTGAACGCCTACGCGGAGATCGTGGAGTGGGCGCAGGCCCAGGCACAGCTGGCCATCGAGGCGTACCGACAGGGCAAGAAGGCCACCGAGGATGCCAAGGCCGCCCACCGCAAGGCCCTCACGACGTATGAGACGGCGTCCGCCGCCGGCGGCGACGCCGGGCCGCGGCCGACCGATCCCGGCGACGTGGGCAAGGCGAGCCGCGACCGGGCCGAGGAGATCCTGAAGGCGGCCCGCAGCCAGCGCGACGACGTCGGCCGCATGGCGCAGAAAGCCTTCGACGCAGCGGTCGAACACGCCCCGGCGAAGCCGTCCGCCACGCAGCGGGCCCTGGCGAACACCCTCGACCACCAGGGCGCCCAGGGCGTCGAGGGGATCCACTTCCTCGGCGGCGCGATCAAGGGCGTGGCGGGGGCCGTCAGTCTCGGCCGGGAATTCCTGAACCCTCTCGACCCCTACAACCTGACCCACCCCGCCGAGCACTCCGAGCACGTCAACATGACGCTGGCGGGCCTCGTCTCCAGCGCTTCCCACCCCGAGCGCATACCCGGGCCGCTGATCGACTCCTTCCTGTCCGACCCGTCCGAGTTCGGCGGCCGCCTCTTCCCTGAGGTCCTCGCCGGCAAAGGAGCGGGCCTGACCCGCACCGCAGCCCGGCTCGCGGACGACCTGCCCAAGACCCCGAAGACGCCTCACGGCTCGAAGGGGCCGGAGACGCCGTCCGCAGCCGACGAGCTGCACCGGGACCCTCACGGGAACTCCCGCGAGTGTGGCGCGAAGACCTGCCGCGAGGACCCGGTCGACGTCGCCACAGGCCGGATGACCCTCCCGCAGACCGACCTCGTCCTGCCCGGTTCCCTGCCCCTGGTACTCACCCGCACCTTCGAGTCGTCGTACCGCCTGGGCCGCTGGTTCGGCCCCACCTGGGCCTGCACATTCGACCAGCGGCTGGAGTTCGACGACGAGGGCGTCGTCCTCGTCAGCGAGGACGGCAGCCTCCTCGGCTACCCGCACCCGGAGGCAGACGGCGCCCCCGTCCTCCCCCGCCTGGGCCGGCCCTGGCCGCTGGAGCGGCAGTCGGACGGCGGCTACACCGTCACCGACCCCGGGACGGGCCGGGTCCGCCACTTCACGGACGACGGTCTGCTGACGCAGCTCGACGACCGCAACGGCGCCTGGATCTCCTACACGTACGACGAAGCCGGCGCGCCCGCCGCCGTCTCCCACAGCGGCGGCTACGAGGTCCGCCTCACGACGGCGGACGGACGAATAACCGGCCTCGCGCTCGCCGACGGCACGCAGATCCTCCGCTACGGCTACACCGGCGGCCACCTCACCGAGGTCGTCAACTCCTCCGGCCGTCCCCTCCGCTTCGGCTACGACGACCTGGGCCGGATCACCTCCTGGACCGACACCAACGACCGCCACTTCGACTACGTCTACGACGACGAGCACCGTTGCATCGCCCAGTCGGGCACCAACGGCCACCTGAACGTCCGCTTCGCATACGAGCCGGGCCTCACCACCCTCACCGACTCCCTCGGCAACCGCACAAGGTTCCTCGTCAACGAGCGGGCGCAGATCACCGCGGAGATCGACCCGACAGGCGCCACCACCCGCTTCGAACACGACGGCCGCAACCGCCTGCTCGCACACACGGACCCGCTGGGCCGCACGACCCGCCTCGCCTACGACGAGGCCGGCCGCCTGACCACCGTGACCCGCCCGGACGGCCGCCGGTCCCGGGCCGAGTACAACGAGCTGGGCCTTCCCGTCCTGGTGGAGAGCCCGGACGGCAGGGCGGTCCGCCAAACGTACGACGCACACGGCAACCGCACCTCGGTGACGGACCCGTCCGGCGCCACGACACGCTTCACGTACGACATCCGCGGCCACCTCGCCTCGGTGACGGACGCCCTGGGCCACACCACCACGGTCCGCTGCGACCCGGCAGGCCGGGTCGCCTCGGCAACGGATCCGCTGGGCGGGACGACCGCCTACGCGCACGACGCGTTCGGCCGTCCGACCGCCATCACTGACCCGCTGGGCCACACCACGCACCTCACCTGGAGCGTTGAAGGCCGCCTGCTGCACCGGGTGAACGCCGACGGCACGGAGGAGTCCTGGACCTACGACGGCGAGGGCAACTGCCTGACCCACACGGACCCGGTCGGGGGCGTCACGGTCTCCGAGTACGGCGACTTCGACCTCCTCACCGCCCGCACCGGCCCCGACGGCACCCGCCACACCTTCGACCACGACACCCAGCTCCGGCTCACCGCCGTCACCAACCCCCAGGGCCTGACCTGGAACTACACGTACGACCCGGCCGGCCGCCTGGCCTCGGAGACGGACTTCGACGGTCGCACCCTCACGTACGCGTACGACGCGTCGGGCCTGCTCACCTCCCGCACCAACGCCCTCGGCGAGACGACCACGTACGCCCACAACGCACTCGGCCAGACGGTCCGCCAGGGGGCAGGAGACCGAGCCACCACGTACGAGTACGACGCGTTCGACCTGCTGGCGAAGGCTTCCTCTCCCGAAGCCACGGTCACCTGGCACCGTGACGAGACGGGGCGACTCCTCTCGGAGACGGTGAACGGCCGCACCCTCTCGTACGGCTACGACGCCCTTGGCCGCCGCACCACCCGCACCACACCCACAGGCACCGAAGCCCACTGGACGTACGACCCGGCGGGCCGCCGCACCTCCCTCACCACCGCGGGCCGCACCCTGACCTTCGAGCGGGACGCAGCGGGCCAAGAACTGACCCGCACCCTGGGCGGGTCCCTCACCCTCACCCACGAGTACGACGCCCTGGGCCGCCGCACCGCCCAGTCGGTGATCGGCCGGGGCGGGCGCACCCTCCAACGCCGCGGGTACAGCTACCGCGCCGACGGCTACCTGACGGGCATCGACGACTCCGTCACCGGCCTGCGCACCTTCACCCTGGACGCGGCCGCCCGCGTCACGGCCGTGGACGCGGCCTCCTGGTCGGAGCGGTACGCCTACGACAGCGCGGGCAACCAGACCAGCGCCTCCTGGCCGACCGGCCACGCGGGCGAGGAAGCGCAAGGCACACGCACGTACACGGGCACCCGCATCACCCGCGCGGGGTCGATCCGCTACGAGCACGACGCCCTGGGCCGCGTCACCCTCCGCCGGAAGACCCGCCTCTCGCGCAAGCCGGACACCTGGCGCTACGAGTGGAACGCGCAGGACCAGCTGGTCGGCGTCACCACCCCGGACGGCACCCGCTGGCGCTACCTCTACGACCCCCTGGGCCGCCGCACGGCGAAGCAGCGCTTGTCGGACACCGGGTCGGTCGTCGAGGAAACCCTGTTCACGTGGGACGGCAGCACCCTCTGCGAGGAGACGAACGGCCAGGTCACCCTGACGTGGACCCACCAGGGCCTGCACCCGGTCACGCAGACGGAACACCTCGACCAGTCCGAGGTCGACGACCGCTTCTTCGCGATCGTCACGGACCTGGTCGGCACCCCCACGCACCTCCTCGCGGAGGACGGCACCACGGCGTGGCACACCCGCAGCACCCTGTGGGGCACCACAACCTGGAACCGCGACGCAACGGCCTACACCCCGCTCCGCTTCCCGGGCCAGTACTACGACCCGGAATCCGGCCTCCACCACAACTACTTCCGCACATACGACCCGGAAACGGCCCGCTACCTCACCCCGGACCCCCTGGGCC
>NZ_RPSE01000211.1:0-10676 GCF_003949955.1 Streptomyces sp. WAC05292 | reverse complement strand
CTCGCCCGCACGTACACCGCGTGGCCGGAGTCGTTGCGCCAGCGCAGGTCGAGGGTGCCCCAGGCGACGGTGGCCTCGCGGCCCTCGGGGTAGCGCTCGATGTAGAAGGAGTGCGCCCCGTGCTCCAGCGGCTTCAGGCCGGCGAAGAACACCGCGTTGTACATGGTCGTCGCGACTGCGGAGACGCCGCCGCCGGGCGACTTCACGTACCGGCCGTCCTTGATCATGATGCCGTCGACGAAGCCGTTCGCCTCGGTCCGCTCCCCGACCGTGCCGTTGAAGCTCCAGGTCTCCCCCGGCTTGACGACCGAGCCGTTCATCAGCTCGACGGCCCGCGCGATGTTGGTGCTGCGGTAGGGCGCCGCCGGGAACTCGACGGTGAAGGAGGAGACCTGCTCGCGGATGCCGAGGCGGCGCGCCTCCTCGGCGGTCATCTTCGGCGGGATCTCGGTCGCGGCGAGCACACCGGTGCGGGCGGCTGCGCCGGTCCGGGTGAGCAGTGGCAGGACGGCGTCCCGAAGCGCCTTGGCCGTGACCTGGATGCCGCTGCGCCCGTCCTCGGCGACGACGACGCGCTTCGTGGCGGGGTCCACCTCCAGGACGGCGCCGCGGGAGGGCCGGGTCAGGGCGGCGGTCTGCCGGGCGACGTCCGGGTCGGCGAGGAGCCCCTCGGCGTCGAGGTCGGGCCGCAGGACGCCGTCGTCGCCGGGCTCGATCCTCAGGTGGCGGCCGATGGCCTCGGGAGTGAGGGTGACGGGCTTGCCGGCCAGGGTCAGCGTGATCGGACCCGACATCGCCGGTTCGGCGATCTCGGCCATGGCCCGCTCGGTCTCGCCTGCGTCGACGGCCGGCCGGGTGCGGACGACGGGCACGGCGACGGGCTGCGTGCGCGGCTCCAGGTAGGCCGTGCGGACGGCGTCCGCCGCGGCCCCGGCACGGACGGCGACTCCGGCGGCGGGGGCGGTGGCGCGGGCGGTGCCGTCGTGGAAGGTGATGGCCCCGTCGCGGGGGGCGGTGCGGGTCCGGGCGGCGAGGCGCTCGGCTTCGGCGGCCGCGGCGGCGCCGTCCGTCCGGATGACGGGTTCGAGGTCGCGCTCCTGCGCGGGCAGGACGAGGCGCCCGATCACGGTGAACGGGTCGGAGCCGGACCGCGCGGCGCGCTCGGCGGTGGCGCGGGTGTCGAGGGACAGGCCGAAGGCGGCGGGGGCCGCCTGGGCGGCGCGGCCGTCTATGCGCAGGGGGATCGGCGCCGCGGCCTCGGGGCCGAGTTCGCGGTCGAGGACCGCCTGGGCCTCGGTGCGGGTCATGCCGCCGATGTCCACGCCGCGGACTCGGGTGCCGTCGGCGATGGTGTCGCCGGCGTGGGCGAGGCCGGCCGCGTACAGGCCGCCGAAGCCGAGGACGGCGGCCCCGCACGCAAGGGGCAGGGCCGTCCGCCAGTCGGTGATCAGGCGTGGTACGCGTCGCATGTCTCTCCCGTGGCATCGGTGCGCCGGTGGCCGCGATGCGGGGCCTCCGGCGTGGTCGTCCACCAGGATTCACCAAAACGGACGAAACAACACAAAAATGTGTGTGTTGTCACGGGGCCGGACCGGCCGTGCGGGCCGGCGGGGGTGGCAGGCGACCGAGGCCGGAAAAGCAAGTCCAGTCGGGTCGAATTGGCCCTTTCCGCGCGGGCCGGTGGTGTCCGACGGTGGGACCCGGCCGCATGTGGCCGCCTCCCCCCGACGGAAAGGCCCTTCCGGTGTCCACGACCCGCGCGCGGTCCGCGCGCCGCCTCCCCCGCCGCCTCTTCCAGCTGTACGCGGGCCTCGCCCTGTACGGCGCGAGCTCGGCGCTGCTGGTCCGGGCGGGCCTCGGACTGGGCCCGTGGGACGTCTTCCACCAGGGGGTCGCCGAGCGGATCGGCTGGAGCATCGGCACGGTCTCGGTCGCCGTGGGCGCGCTCGTCCTGCTGCTGTGGGTGCCGCTGCGGCAGCGGCCGGGCCTCGGCACCGTGTCGAACGTGTTCGCGGTCGGGCTCGCCATGGACGCGACGCTCGCCTTCACGCCCGACGTGCGCGGCGCGGCGGCCCAGGTGGCCGTGCTGGCCGCGGGCGTCGTCCTCAACGGGGCCGCCACCGGCCTGTACATCGCCGCCGCGTTCGGCCCCGGCCCCCGCGACGGCCTGATGACCGGCCTGCACCGGCTCACGGGCCGCTCCGTGCGCCTCGTGCGGACCGGCATCGAGCTCACCGTGCTGGCGGCCGGGTTCCTGCTCGGCGGCACCGTCGGCCTCGGCACGGTCGCGTACGCCCTGGCCATCGGCCCCCTCGCCCAGCTCTTCCTCCGCGTCTTCGCCCTGCCGGCCCCCACCCCGGGCCCGGCGGCCGCCGCACGGCCGCACCCCGCGCCCGCCCCGGCCGAGGCGGCCTGACGGGTGGAGGCCGGGGGCGGGGGTCAGCCGCCTTTGCGGAGGATGTCGTCGACGGCCCGGCCCTCCGCTTCGGTGACGGCTGCCGGGCCCGTCGCCACACCGAGGGATTCGGCGAGGGCGCGGTGGTGCAGGTCGAGCACCGCCTCGATCAGCGTGGCGAATTCCTCCAGCGCCGCCCGCGAGCGCAGCCAGCCGGCGACGGCCACGCAGCCGCCGATCGCGAGGGCGGGCCACCACCACACCCCGACCAGCAGGTACAGCAGCCCCCAGCCGGTGAGTACCGCGGCCTCGGCGAACACCGTCCGGGCGGCCACGACGGGCTGGCGCACCTCGTCCGCGACGAGCAGCCACACCCGCGGCCAGGCCGCGGCGGCATCGAACCAGTACTGGGCGCGGATCCGGGCCTCGGTGAGCCGGACCCGGTCGCTCATCCAGGTGTGGCGCCGCGGCAGGTACGCCTCGACGACGCCGCCGCCGCGCCGTCCGGCCTCCCGCAGCACCTTGCGGCGTCGCCTCCGGGCGCCCGTCTCCCAGGGCTGGAGCCAGAACCGTTCGAGGGCCCGGCCGAGGACTCCCGCGACCGTGCCGGCGGTTCCGGCGGCGGCCAGCAGCAGAACGGCGTCGAGCACGGCTCGTGCGGGCCGGCCCCGCCAGCGCCCGGCCCACCCGTCCGCCCAGGCCGTGAGCTGTCCGGCGTCGAGGGCGTGGGCGTGGCCGAGGCGGCGCCCGGCCGCGGCCACCAGCACCAGCAGCAGACCCGGCAGCAGCACCGACCGGCACCAGCGGGTGCTGACGTGCCGGCCGACCTCGGACAGGATGCCGGTGATCACGGCGCTCCGGTGGCCGGACCGCCGGCCGGCGGCGGGGCGGGCCGCATCGCGGACCCGTAGGCGTGGCAGACCGGCACGTGGCCCTGGGCGTCGCGTCCGGCGACGCGGTCGCACCGCCCGCTCGGGCAGGCGTAGCGCCCGGCGCCCGCGGACGGCGCGCGCCGCGAGCCGGGGAAGCCGGCCATCGCCGCGCCGCCGCCGTCCGACCAGCTGCGCCGCGGCCCGTCCGCCCCGCCGCCCGGATCCCCTTCCTCCTGGAGCCACTTGCGCACGGCGCGCACCGCGGACCCGCCCTGCCGGACCCGGTCCGCGTCCCGCTCCAGGCGCGCCCCGACGCCCGTCATCCGCGCCTGGTCCCGCAGCCCGGCGAGGCGGGCGCACCACAGTGCCAGCGCCTCGGACTCGCCGGGAACCGCGGCCCCGCTGCCCGCTCCGGCCTCCGCCCGGCTTCCGGCCGGCTCCTCCTGCTGGGCCATCGCCCGCTGCCTCCTCTCCCCCGCGCCGTGGAACGCGGGCCGCCGCGGCAGAGGTTACCGATTGGCACCCCGTCGCCACACACGGCTACCGTAAGAGGGGTGACGAAGGGTCGTTGGGGCATGTGGCGGCGTCGGCGGGGCAGTGTGCGGGAGCGAATCGACCGGGCCGTAGGGGAGTTCGCGCGGACGGGCCGTCCCGGCCCCCTCGACGATCCCCGGCTCCGGGACGACGCCGAGGAGTTGCTGGAGGCGGCGGCCGGCGCGCCGCCCGGTGCGCCGGTCCGCGCCGAGGCCGCCCTGCACCTGGGCCGGCTCCTGCTGGCGCGGACGGGCACCCTGGACCGGCGGGCCGAACTTCCCACCCTCGCCGCGACGGTGGCGATGGTCGGCCTGCTGCACGACGCGGCGCCCGAGTCGGTGGAGCCGCGCCTGTGGGAGCTCACGGTGGAGTGCGGCGCGGATCCGATGAGCCGGGCCCGCGCCGCCAACCGGCTGCTGGAGTCGGCCCGGCAGGCCGGCGAGGACGACCTGCCGGGCCTCGTCACCTTGCACCACGCCCTGGCCGACTTCCCCGAGGACCATCCGGACTGCGGTCCGGCACGGCTCGTCGCCGCCGTGGGATGGCTGGAGCGGTACGAGCGCACCGGCGCGGACCGCGACCTGGACGGGGCGCTCACCTGGGGGCGGGCCGCGCTCCGGCAGGCCCCCGCAGCCGGTCCGGGCCGCGAGCTGTTCCTCCGGGTCCTGGCGGCGGCACTGACCCGCGAGTGCGCCCGCCGCAACACCGGGGCCGCCGCGGCGGAGGCGGTGGAGGTCTGCCGCAAGCTGCTCGCCGTCCGCCCGCAGGGATCCGGCCCCGACCCCGAACGCATCGACGCGCTGGCCCAGTTGGGCGGCGCGCTGCACGCCCGGTACGGCCACACGCGCCGCCCCGAGGACCTCGACGAGGCGATCGCGATGCTGGTGGCCGCCACCGCGCCCGGCACGGAGGCCCACACCGCGTCCCGCGCCCCGGCGCTGAAGAGCCTCGCGTCGGCCCTCTACAAGCGGCACCAGGCGACCGGGGACCCGGCCGACCTGGACGCGCTGATCGCCCTGATGGAGGAGGCCGTCCGACCCGGCGGCCTGGAGGACCGCGCGGAGGCGGCGCGCTGGGGCTCCCGGCTGGTCGGACTGCGGCTGCGCCGCGCCCGGCTGCCCGCCGCCGCGGCACGCCCCGGGCCGCGGGCCGCGGCACTGCCGGACGCGGTGGAGCGGGCCGAGGAGGCCGTACGGCTTCTCCGGCAGGCCGAGGAGGCCGGGCCGGACGCCGACCCCCTCGTCCGCGACGTCGGCATCGAACTCCTCGGGCCGGCCCTGGAGGAGCTGCCGGAGGACCACCCGGACCGCGGCCCGCTCGCCGCGCAGCTGGGCACGGCGCTGCTGGCCCGCCACCGCACGGGGACCGGGGATCCCGCGGACCTGGAGGCCGCGAACCGGTACGGCCGTGTGGCCGCCCGCCTGGCCCGCACGGCCGACCCCCGCAACCGGGCCGGGCTGCTGCTCGCTCGGGCGCAGGCGGCCGAAGCACGCTACGAGCACTCCCCCGATCCGGGCGAGCTGGATGCCGCGATCGCCCTGTACCGCGAACTCACCGGCCTGGAGCCTCCGCCCGACGGGGAGCTGCGCTGGCACTGCCTGCACAACCTCGGCAAGAACCTGCTGTGGCGCTGCCGCGCCCGCACCGGCACCGACGCGGGTGCCGCGGCGGCCGACCTCGACGAGGGGGTGGACGCCATGCGGCGGGCGCTGGCACTCGTCCGGCCGCCGTCCGAGGAGTACCTGCTGAACGCGCTGAACCTCGCCTTGGCCCTGGTGCACCGCCAGGGCCGGACGGACAGCGCGCGCGACCTGCGGGAGGCCCGGTCCTGTCTGACCGGGCTGCTCGCCTGCCTCCCGGACGGCGACGAGCGGGCGGAGTCGGCCCGCGCGCTGCTGGCGACCGTCGACGCCCGGATCGGCGAGCGGGACCGGGTGCGCGAGGAGGGCCTGCGCGGCGTCTGGCAGGGGGCGCGGGTGATCCCGCCCCGCAGCTCCCCGGAGGTCCCGCCCGAGGAGGCGGGGCGCCGGCCGGCCGGCTCGGGGGCGGTGGTGCCGTACCTGCACCGTCTCGGCGCCGCCCTCGCCCGCTACGACCGCACCGGCGACCCGGACGTTCTCGAACAGGCCTTGGACGAGGGGCTGCGGCTCATGGAAGGCATGCCCGAGGGCCACCCGAGCCGACCGGAGGCCGGGGGCAGGGTCGGGGCGCTGCTGCTGCGCCGCTTCGAGCGGGAGGGCCGCCCGGACGACCTCGACACGGCGATCGGGCATCTGCGTTCCGCGGCGTACGGGCCGGGCACCAACCTGCGGCAGCTGCGCGCGGTGCTCGGCATGCCGGGCGCCGGCCCGGCCGAGCTGCGCCGCGCGGGCGGCGACGCGGCGGCGGCGCTGCTGCAGGCCGAGCCGGAGCGGGGGCCTGAGCTGTCGGCGCTGGCCGCGGCCTGCGTACGCCGCTTCGAGCGGGACGGTGCGCGCGCCGACCTGGACGAGGCGGTGGCGGCGGCGCAGCGCGCCGTGGAGGCGGGCGGCGAGGGCGACCGGGCCGCCCACTGCGCCCGGCTGGCCACCCTGGGCACGACGCTGGCCCTGCGGCACCGGGCGGTCGGGGACGCGGCCGACCTGGAGCGGTCGATCGGGCTCGGGCGCGAGGTCGTGGAGGTGGCGGGCCGGATGTCGGCGGCGGCCGCGGCGCGCGTGCTGCACTCGGCCCTGCCGAACCTGTCGAACCGGCTGCGCGAGCGGTACCTGCTGCACGGCAGCCCGGCCGACCTCGACGAGGCGGTGGAGCTGGGCCGCCGGGCGCTGGCCCTGCACGCCGACCCGGATCCGCAGCGGCAGCCGGGCCGGCAGCGCACGCCCGGCGCCTCCGCGGGCGCGGCGGGCGGGGCCCCGACAGCCGGGGGCCGCCCGGACCCCTCGGGCACCGCCCGGACGAACCTCGCGCTCGCCCTGTGGGACCGGGCCCGGCTGCACGGCGGCGCCGACGACCTGGACGCGGCCATCGCCCACGCCGCCGCCGCGGCCGACGCCCTGCCGTCTGAATCGCCCCGGACCGCCCAGGCCCGCGCCGCGCTGGCCGGCATGCTCGCCGACCGCAGCGCCCTGCGGGCCGCCGGGGACTCCGACGCCGCCGAGCGGGACGCCGTACGGGCCCTGGAGGCCTACGCGGACGCGGCCCGCTGCCCGACTTCTCCGCCGCAGGCCCGTCTGGACGCGGCGCTCGCCGGGGGCCGGTTCGCCGCCGACCGCGCCGCGGACGGCCTGGCCGGTTGGGAGCGGGCCGCGACCGGCTACGCGGAGGCGGTGGCCCTGCTGCCGGCGGCGGCCTGGCGGGGCTTGGAGCGCGGCGACCGCGAGCGGCTGCTGGCGCCCCGCTCGCACGCCGCCACGGACGCCGCCGCCTGCGCCCTCGCGTGCGGCCGCCCGGAGCAGGCGGTGGAACTCCTCGACCAGGGGCGGGCGGTCCTGTGGGGGCAGGCCCTGGACTCCCGTACGGGTCCGGCCGAGCTGGCGCGGGCGCATCCGGAGGCGGCCGGGCGCCTCGTCGCACTGCGGGCGGCCTTGGAGCAGGACCCCGTGCCGCTCGCCCCGTTCGGGCGGGCCGCGGAGGACGGCGACCGGCGGCGGCGCGCGGCGGCCCGGGAGTGGGACGCACTGGTCGCCGACATCCGCACCCGGCCCGGCTTCGGGTACTTCATGCTGCCGATGCCGTTCGCGGAGCTGTCGCAGGCGGCCGCGGGCGGGCCGCTGGTGCTGGTGAACGTGAGCCGGCTGCGCTGCGACGCCCTGGTCGTCACACCGGGCCGGGTCCGCGTGGTGCCGCTGCCGGCGCTGGACGCGCAGGACGCGCAGGCCCGGACGGAGCGCTACCTGGCGGCCCTGGAGCGCCTGGGCCGGCCGGGGGCCTCCGCCGGCCCGGTCCAGCAGACGGTCCTGGACACGCTGGAGTGGCTGTGGGACGCGGTCGCCGCGCCGGTGCTGGACGCGCCCGAGGCCCGCGCCTGGCGGGGGCGCCGCCTGTGGTGGTGCGCGACGGGCCCGTTGGCCCTGCTCCCGGTGCACGCCGCCGGATACCACGACCCCGATGACGACCGGCCGGACGACGCGGTCGTGGAGCGAGTGGTGTCCTCCTACATTCCGACGCTCCGCGCCCTGGGCCGGGCCCGCGCCGCGGGCACCGCCGGCGGCGGTGCGCACCGGCTGCTGGCGGCCGCGGTGTCGGAGCGGCCGTCGTACGCGCCCGGGTTGGAGCCGCTGCCGGGCGTCCGTGCGGAGGCGGAGGCGCTGCGGGGCCGTTTCCCCGGGCGGCACACGGTGCTTCGGGACGCGGGGGCGACGCGGGCCCGGGTGCTGGAGCTGCTGCCCTCGCACGGCTGCGTCCACTTCGCCTGCCACGGCGGGCAGGACCTCGCCGACCCCGGGCGGGGGGCACTGTACCTGCACGACGGACCGCTGACGGTGGGGGACCTGGCCCGGCTGGACCTGCCGGCGGCGGAGCTGGCGGTGCTGTCGGCCTGTCAGACGGCTCTGGGCGGAGTCGAGTTGCCGAACGAGGCGATCCACCTGGCCGGCGCGCTGCTGCTGGGCAACTTCCGGCAGGTCGTCTCGACGCTGTGGACGGTCGGCGACGGCACGGCCCGCCGGGTGGCGGACGAACTGTACGGCTCTCTGGCGGCGGTCGGCGCCGACGGCGAACCGGCCGCTTCCCCGGACCTTTCCCGGACCCCGTACGCCCTGCACGCGGCGGTGGCCCGCATCCGCGCCGAGGACCCCTACCGCCCCCTGGCCTGGGCCTCGTACGTCCACTTCGGCCCCTGATCGGGATCCGGAAGGGAAGGCCTACGGCAGCTCGTACGGTGACGGCACCGGGAAGTACGCCTCCAGGAACGCGGTGACCGTCCGCTGCTGGCGCTCCTGCGGGACCTGCGTCCCGGCGTCGTCGGCCAGGCAGAAGGCGTCGGCGTCGCGCCGGCGGACCAGGTCCGCGAGGTGTTCCCCGGCCTCGGGCTGGTCGGTGGCGACGTACGCGTGGGTCAGCTCGCCCTCCACGGCCCGGCCTTCGGCCAGGGCCAGGTGCGCGGCGAGCGTGACGGGCGCGAGGTCGGTCGCGCTGCGGAAGACCGACCGGCCGGTGGCGTCGAGCCGGCCCGGCAGGGCCTTCTCGACGCGCGCGAAGAAGGACCGCCTGAGCGGGTACGGGGTGTGGGCCAGGATGTACGGGTACGTTCGGCCGGCCGCTTCCTCGACGGCCCGCCGGGTCGCCCGCTGGGAGGCGCTGAAGACGTCGTCGTCCCCGTCCGCACCCGGCGGGCTCGGGGGCACGGCCCGCCGGTCGTGGAAGACCTTGGGCAGCCCGGAGGGCAGGAAGTAGTGCTGGGGCTGCTGCTCGCGGCCGAGGAAGATGTCGTCGTTGAAGTAGAGGAAGTGCTCGGACAGGCCTCGGATCCGGTGGATCTGGCTCTCGATGGCGTGGGAGTTGAAGACGGGCAGGCTGTCGGCGTCGGCGAAGAGGTCGCGGTGGTCCACGACCGTGATGCCGGGGTGGCCGGCGGCCAGCCAGGGGGGCGTCTGCCGGTCGGTGACGAGGAAGACGTGCCGGATCCAGGGTGCGTGGGCGGCGATGGAGCGCAGGCAGTAGCGCAGTTCCCCGCGGTCGCGGTAGCGGTGTTCCGCGTCGTCCACCCCGTGCGGGCGGCCGGCCTCCGCCGCGGCTCCGGCCTGCTCGCGTCTGCGGCGCCATGCGGGGTCGGCGGAGTCCACCCAGCTGATCACGGCGTCGACGGGGAAGTCGATGTCGTGGGGGAACCGGCCCGTGAGGGCGTCGAGGACGCGGCAGTCGCGCCCGCCGATCCGCCGGACCGCGGTCGCCTGCAGGGAGGGCAGCCACCAGCCGTACGGGGTCTCGCGGAGCGAGGCGACGCCTCCCTGCCCGGAGGCGGACGGCGTCCAGAAGTCGAGGTCGCAGCCGAGTTCGGGGCCGTGGCGGAGCGTCCGCCCGGAGGTCACCACGCGCCGGTACAGGCGGACCCCGCCGACCTGCCGGTCGGTCTCCCGGTCGGCGAGGGCCCGGGGCAGTGCTTCGGCGAGGACGTCGCCGAGGTTGCCGCCGCCGGCGCCGAGGAGCCGTGCGTAGAAGGGCCGGCCGGCGAAGGCCTCGGCGCACGCCTCGACGGCCCGGGCCCGGTCGTCGGGGGCGATCGCCAGCCGGCGGGCCGGCCCGGGCTCGGGCACCAGTCCGTAGGGGATGCCGGCCGCTTCCATGGCCGCGACGGCTGCGTGCAGGTTCGCGGCGCGGACGTCGGCGGGCAGCAGGGTGTCGCTGACGACGGCGAGGAGGCCCTGGTCGCGGACCGCGTCCGGCAGGGCGTCCAGGAGTTCGTCCTCGCGCGTCCGGGGCGGTGGGTCCGCGGGGCCGACCGGCCCGCGCTCCCGCTGCCCGCGCGCCCGCTGCCCGGGCTGCGGCTGGGACGGCACGCCCGGCAGGCCGGGCAGTGTGCGGGCCCGTCGGCGCAGGGCGGTCGGCAGCAGGACGCGGGAGAGGTGGCGCATGTCTTCATTCACCTTCGCGGATCGGCCCTTGCAGGCAACCGGCGCTTTACCCCACCTTTGCCTGTCGTCGCCCTTCCGGGCAAGCCTCCGAGCTCGGCGGCCGACCCCGAGGGGAACCCCTCCGATACCCCCTGGGGTATTTGACAGGTCAGTCCGAAGGCCTCTACCGTCGAAGACCTACATACCCGTGGGGGTATCCGGAGGTGCAGGCGGCCACCGCTCCTCGATCGCCGCGAGCCTGCTGCGCCACCACGGCTACGCCGCCTGGGCCCTGACGCACGCCCCCGCCACCGCCTGACCGCACATCCGGGCCCCGTCCACGAC
>NZ_RPSE01000210.1:0-10688 GCF_003949955.1 Streptomyces sp. WAC05292 | reverse complement strand
GCCCCGACGACGTGGCGCGGCGGGCGGGCCGGCGGGATGGGCCGCGACCTCGTCCTCCAGCTTCTGCAGATACCCGGGCACGGCTCCGCCGAGGGCTTCGAGGACGACCTGGGCGGTCTTCGGCCCGATGCCCTTGACGTGCTCCAGGGTGCCGGCAGCCGCCCGCCGCGCCACGTCGTCGGGGCCCAGGCCGACCAGCGCCGCGGAAGCGTTGCGGAAGGCGCGGACCCGGTACGTCGGTGCCTGTGCCCGCTCCAGCAGGAACGCGATCCGATCCAGCGCGGCGACCGGGTCCATCGGAAACCTCCCTGTTTCCTCCCAGTCTGACCCGGTTCACGGCCCTCCGCCCCGCACTGAACCCGCCGGTAGCATCCCCAAGGATGTCTTGGGAGGGCCATAAGTTCTGGTTATGGGGTCATAAACGGGGGGCGGGTGTCGGGTAAGGGTGTCCTTAGTTTAGGGTTCCCAGTGATCCAAACTTTTTCGGTCGAAGGGAACCTGTCATGCCTCGCCCCCTGCGGGTAGCAATCGTCGGAGCCGGCCCCGCCGGCATCTACGCCGCCGATGCGCTGCTGAAGTCCGAGGCCGCCGCCGAGCCGGGTGTGTCCATCGACATCTTCGAGCGGATGCCCGCCCCCTTCGGCCTGATCCGGTACGGCGTCGCCCCCGACCACCCGCGGATCAAGGGCATCATCACCGCCCTCCACCAGGTCCTCGACAAGCCGCAGGTCCGCCTCTTCGGCAACGTCGACTACCCGGGCGACATCACCCTCGACGAACTGCGCTCCTTCTACGACGCCGTCGTCTTCTCCACGGGCGCCACCGCCGACCGCGCGCTGCCCATCCCCGGCGTCGACCTGGACGGCTCCTACGGCGCGGCCGACTTCGTCTCCTGGTACGACGGCCACCCGGACGTCCCGCGGACCTGGCCGCTGCACGCCGAGAAGGTCGCCGTCCTCGGCGTCGGCAACGTCGCCCTCGACGTGGCCCGCATCCTCGCCAAGACCGCCGACGAGCTGCTCCCCACGGAGATCCCGGCGAACGTCTACGACGGCCTGAAGGCCAACAAGGCCGTCGAGATCCACGTGTTCGGCCGTCGCGGCCCCGCCCAGGCCAAGTTCAGCCCCATGGAGCTGCGCGAGCTCGACCACTCGCCGAACATCGAGGTCGTCGTCAACCCCGAGGACATCGACTACGACGAGGGCTCCATCGCCGCCCGCCGCGCCAACAAGCAGGCCGACATGGTGGCGAAGACCCTGGAGAACTGGGCGATCCGCGACACCGGCGATCGCCCGCACAAGCTGTTCCTCCACTTCTTCGAGTCGCCCGTCGAGATCCTCGGCGAGGACGGCAAGGTCGTCGGCCTGCGCACCGAGCGCACCGAGCTCGACGGCACCGGCAACGTCAAGGGCACCGGCCGGTTCACCGACTGGGACGTCCAGGGCGTCTACCGGGCCGTCGGCTACCTCTCCGACGAGCTGCCCAAGCTGCCGTGGGACATCGAGTCCGGCACCGTCCCCGACGAGGGCGGCCGCGTCATCGAGAACGGCGCGCACCTGCAGTCGACCTACGTCACGGGCTGGATCCGCCGCGGCCCCATCGGCCTGATCGGCCACACCAAGGGCGATGCGAACGAGACGGTGGCCAACCTCCTCGAGGACCACGCCGCGGGCCGCCTGCACGCGCCGGCCGAGCCCGCCCCCGAGGCCGTCGAGGCCTTCCTCGCCGAGCGCGAGGTGCGCTACACGACGTGGGAGGGCTGGTACCGGCTCGACGCCGCCGAGAAGGCGCTCGGCGAGCCCGAGGGCCGAGAGCGCATCAAGATCGTCGAGCGTGAGGACATGCTGCGCGCGAGCGGCGCGTAACTGCCGCCCCGGGCCCGGGACCCGCCGCCGGCGGTCCCGGGCCCCGCGCGCGCCCGCACGCCGTGCCGCCGCGCGCCCGTACACCGCGCCGGGCGCGGCGTACGGGAAGGCGGGCCGGTCCGCCGGAACACCTGCACCGGGCGCCGCGCCGCCACTACCGTGGCCGACATGAGTGCCGATGACCTCAGCCCCGAGGACGTGTGGCCGCTTCCCCCGGCCTGGATGTTCGGCTGCACCAAGTGCGCCCGCCTCTACCGCTCGATGACGGAGATACAGGAGGCAGCGGCGGAACTCTGGCTCACGGGCGGGCAGGGCATCGACTGGGAACCCGCCGACAGGGGGCCCGGCTCCCGCATGCGCCTCGCCCGCCACATGGCCCTCACCCATCCGGACATGCTCCCCGACTGGGCACCGGCGTGCGCCCGGTGCGGCGAGCACCGGCGCCGGGTCGAGAACACCGCCGCGTCGGACCTGGCGGCCGGCGCGCTCCTCGTCGGAGCCGAGCACCGGGCGGCGCACCTCTTCGTCCCGCCGCGCGGCCTGGACCTCGTCTGAGCGGGCTCCCGCCCCGCCTGCCCGGCGTCGCCGCGGGGCGGCAACCCCGTACGAAAGGACCGGACATGCAGGCCCCCCACCCGGCACCGCGCGTGCTGCGCGCCGCCGACCGCGCGGCCGTCGCCTGGAAGAACGGCGGCGGCGTCACCCGCGAGATCGCCGCGTGGCCGCCCGGCGCCGGCATGGACGGCTTCGCCTGGCGCGTGAGCCTCGCCGACGTGGCCGGCGACGGCCCGTTCTCCGCGTTCCCCGACGCGGACCGCACGCTCACCCTCGCCGAAGGCGCCGGCATGGACCTCACCGTCGCGGGCGCGCCCCGCCGCGTCGACGAGCGGTACGCCCCGCAGCGGTTCCCCGGGGACGTCCCGACCGACTGCCGGCTCCTCGACGGCCCCGTCGTCAACTTCAACGTCATGTACCGGCGCGGTACCGCCCCCGCGGACACCGCGGTGGTCCGCGGCTCGCTCGCCGTCTCCTGCGCCCCGGGCGAGACCCTGCTCGTCGTCCCCCTGGAGGGCGCGGCCGTACTGGCCGCGGACGGCGCGGCCACCGCCCTCGGCCGGTACGACGCGGCCCTCGCCCGCGGCCCCTTCACCGCGGTCCTGGACAGCCCCGGCCGCAGCGCCGTCGTCCGCCTCGGCGACGGGGGCCGGTAGGGCCGCACCGGGCGGCGGGAAATCCGGTGGCGGCGGTGCGGCGGCCGTGACAGCCTGCCGCGGGGGCCGGAGCCGCCGGCCGCCGAGCCACCGCACCCGGGAGCCCTCCGTGACACCGCCATCCGCGACGCCGCCCAGACTCGTCCCGCTGCTCGCGCAGTTCGACTTCGCGCGGGAGCGCCTCACCGCCCGCCTGAGCGGCCCCGTCATGGACAGCGGCGACGGCGCGGCCACCGCCGTGGGCGGGCCGCTCACCGACGAGGAGTGGCTCTGGGAGCCCGTCCCCGGCTGCTGGTCGGTCCGGCTGCGTGCCGACGGCCCGGGGCCCCGGGCCACCGCGCTGGCCGGCTGCGGCCCGTGGGGCCGCGACGCCGCCGCCTACCCGCACCCCTGGCCGCCGCCGTTCACCACCCTGGCCTGGCGGCTGAGCCACCTCGCGGAGATGCTGGCCCTGCGCGCCGACCACACCGCCGGCAGCCGCTCCCTCACGCGCGACCGCCACCCCGTCGCCGGAGGCGCCGCCGAGGCGGTCGCCGCGTTCGAGGCCGGCGCGGCCGCCTGGCGCGAGGCCCTGCTCGGCGTCGACGAGGCCGCCCTCGACACCGTCGGATACTGCACGTACCCGCACGGCAGCGACGCCGAGGAGCCGTTCGTCGACATCGCCTGGTGGGTCAACCAGGAACTCCTCCACCACGGCGCCGAGATCGCGCTCCTGCGCGACCTCCACCGCGATACCGCAGCCCGCGCTTGACCGGCCCGGACCCGTACGCGCAGAGGCCCCCGGCCGGCCGCGGGGGCCGGACACGGGGGCGGGGTACGCGGCCGTCAGAGCCGGCGGGCGCGGGCGCGGCGCAGCAGGAGGCCGACGGCGGCTCCCGCGAGGGCGATCACGGCGACGCCCGCAGTGGTCCACCACCACACGCTGCTGTCGTCCCCGGCGGTCTCGGCGCCGCCGGCGTCGGAGGGCGTCGCGGAGGGCGCGGACGGCCGGGAGACGCCGCCCGCCTCGGGGGAGCCGGGGGCGGCGACGGAAGGGACGGGCGCCGAGGGCGCCGCAGAGCCGCCGGGACCACCCGTACCGGCCGAGGCGTCGGGGGAGGCGGGAGCGCCGGAGCCGCCCGGACCGCCCGACGGCGCCGGGTCCACGACCGGTACGGACACGTCGGCGTCCGCCTGCCCGAGCGCCGGGTACCCGACACGGACGGTCACCTTCCAGGTGCCGGGCGGCAGGGCTTCGGCCGTGTTCCAGACCTTGCGGTCCGGGCCGGGGTCCCGGACGAGCTTCCAGGGGCCCAGGGTCCGGGTGCCGTCGGCGCTGGTCGCGTCGACCGTGCCGGCGACGGCCCCGTCGACGGCGTCCCCGTCGTTCTCCCAGGTGATCTCGGTGGCGACGCGGCCCTGCCGCTCCCCGGTGACCACCACCTTCAGCGTGGAGCCGTGGGCGCGGGCCGGGGCCGGCGCGGCCACGGCCTGGGCCAGGAACAGGGACAGGATGAGGGCCCCGAGTCCGCTGCGGACGGGGAAGGAGCGTCGTGTGCGCATCGTGTGTGGTGCTCCCTGGTGCGGTGGGATGAAGGAGCCGGCGGACGGCCGCAGGGGTGCGGCCGTCCGCCGGCGGAAGGCCGGCCGGGGGAGGATCAGCCGACCTTCTGGACCGTCCAGACCTGGGTGGCGCGGCCGTCGGCCCGCTGCAGGTCGAGCAGCCACGCGCCGTAGTAGGCGCGGTTGCTGACCGTCAGGGCGTAGGCGCCGCTCGGGTCGGTGATGGTGGTCGAGCCGCTCTGGGCGTTCAGCTTCCACTTCTGCGTGGCGCCGTTGCCGCACGGCTGCTGCGCGATCCACATGCCCTGCGCGGCTGCGCCGCCCGTCTGGAGGCACTTGCCGGAGACGGAGGACTTGATGCGGAACATGCCGCCGCCCGCGTCCTCGAACAGCCACTGCTGCTGGGCGTAGCCGTTGGCGCGGCCTCCGACGAGGACGGTGCCGTCGGCGCTGCGGCCGCCCCACAGCTCGGCGTTCATGCCGGTGCTGCCGTTGCCGAGGGTGTAGCGGGTGTTGGGAGCGGTCCCGCCGCCGCCGGCGCCGGTCGTCTTGAAGACGGTGGTCTTGCCGGGGCCGCTGTCACGGCCGGCGCTGTCGCGGACCGAGACGGCGACCTTGTACTCGGTGCCCGGCTGCAGGTTGTAGATGCGCACGGCCTGCGACTGCACCCACGTCAGGTGCTTGCCGCCCAGCAGCACCTGGTACCAGGAGGCGCCGTCCACCTTCGGCCAGCTGACCACGGCCGAGTTCGACTGGATCTGGCCGACCGTCACGGTCGGCCCGCCGCCCGGCTTCTTCGTCGGGGTCGGCGTGGGCGTCGGCTTGGGGTTCGGGTTGGGGTCGGTGGTTCCACCGCCGCTGCCCTTGCCCTTCATCAGGAACTGGTTGTCGGCGATGTTCCAGTGCGTCGCCAGGTAGCTGCCCGGCTTCGGATTCGTGTGGAAGTAGTCGTCGTGGTTGCAGTCCAAGATGTTCTCGGACGCCTTGTTGGTGCAGACGTTGCGCATCTGCGGGTAGTACGGCGTGTCCGAGTAGCACATCACGTCCCACTCGTCGGTGCAGTGGGCGCCGCGGCTGGTGTTCGGCGCGCTGTTGTTGACCGCGCCGAGGTTGTGGCCCAGCTCGTGGGCCGCCGTGTGGCCGCCCCAGCAGCCGGTGTCCGTACGGCCGTAGGAGGGGCCGAAGTTGCTCAGGTTGTTCTGGCCGGGGCGCTCGTCGCCCGCGAAGGTGCCGATGCCGCAGTAGACCTGGCTGTCGGCGAAGATCATGTACTTGCGGTCGCGGCGGTCCAGACCCTTGGCGGCCAGCGCGCGGTTGGTGGCGCTGAAGTCGCTCAGGGCGTTGGCCGGGAGCTCGATGTTGAGCACGGTGGGCGTGCAGTCGGCCGCCGTCACGTAGCGGATGTGGCGGACACCGCCCGTCTCCTGTGCGCTCATCGAGTAGATGAGGTCGGCGTCGGCCGCCCACTTGCGGAAGGAGGCGAAGTACTCGGAGTAGCGGTCGCGGTCGGGGCCGTGCACGTACACGACCTGGACGCGGTTGCCGGAGCTGCCGTCGCCGTCGCACTGGACCGTCTGGCCGGCGGGGCCGGCGGCGACGGTCTGGCCGCCGCCCGCGGCAGCGGGGGCGGGAGCGTCCTTGGGGGCCGCCTTGGCGGCCTTGGCGTCGGCGGCGGGCGCGTCCTGAGGACGCCCGCTGCCCTGCGCCGCGGCCTCGGGCTTGGCCGGGTCGGACGCCACGGCCTCGGTCTTGACCGCGGGCGGGACGTCCTTCTTGATGTCGACGTCCTTCGGCGGGGCGTCCGGACCGTGGCTGCACAGGCCGGTGTCCGTGCGGTACACGCCCACGCACTTGTCGCCCTTGGGGGCCGCCTTCAGGCCGTCGTAGACCATGCCGCGCGCCGGTTCGTTGGCCGGCTCGCTCGGCAGGGCCTCGGGCTCCGCGTCGCGGGCGGGCGCCGCGGCCGGGGTGACCGCTTCCGCGATCCCGTCGGCCTGGACGGTGGTTTCGGCCTGGGCGTCGTCGCCGAGGCCGGAGTACGCGATGCCCCCCGCCATCACCGCCGCCGATGCCAGGGCGGCGGTGAAGAGTATCAACCGGCGCGGCTTGCGCCGGTGTTCGGGCTTGCTTCGACGATGTCTCGTCATGCGCACCTCAAATCCTTGGTCGGAGGAGTGGGTGCGCGGAAGCCTGCCAGACGGGCGCGGTGGAGAATTCGGACAAAGGGGAATGCGACCCGAGATATCTGACTGTTACCTTCGGATGCAATTTGATGATCAGTCAACTTGCTTGCAAACAGCGGAAGTTACGCGCGTAGGGGCTGAATGGTCCAGTCCTTTGGCCTCGCGTCGTTATAAAATCGAAATAAGCGCCGGAGGCTTGTTGACGACAATTCAGTCAGGGATTCATCTAATTACTACGAACTGAATTCCCCTTGTCACGAGCGGTGAGGAATCCTTCGCTCCGCCTCAGGATCCGCACACCGCCGCCACATCGCGCCGCGCGGCGCACCCCTCCCGGCCGTTCAGCGGTGCCCGAGCTTGACCCACTTCGCGGTGCTCGGAACGCCTTTCGCGTCGAGGAGGAAGAGCATGTAGTAACCCGGTGGGGCGTCCGCCGCGCTCGGCGGCGTCCGCAGCTCCACCGCGCCGACCCGCCCTCGTGATCCGGCGCGCACCGCCGTGACCGCCAGCTCCAGGTGGCGCTGGCTCGTGTTCACCGCGTGCGTGACCGTGGTCGGCGCGAGCAGCACCGCCCGCCGGACGGCCGCCGCCGTGGAGGTCGCCGCCTCGAACCGCTCCCCGTAGCCCAGTTCGCGCCCCGGTGCGCCATCGAGGGCGGGCCGGCCGCCGCCCTGGTGGAGGTAGGCGGGCTCGTACAGCTCGATGCTGCCGTCCATGTTGTCGGTGATGTCGGGGTCGTTGGCGATCTGCTGGAGCTCGTCGCCGGTGACCAGCACCCGCCCGTCCGGCAGCACCAGGGCGTTGGAGTGGTATCCGCGCGGCAGCCGCTGCGCCGGGCCGAGCCGCCACCGGCCACGGGCGTCCCGCAGCTCGACCTGCCGGTACTTCAGGTCCGCCTTGGGGTTGAACGGGCCGTGGCCGTAGTCCCGGGTGCTCAGGGCGCCGTTGACGGTGAGGAGCGTGCCGTCGGGCAGGATCAGGGTGTCGTCCTGGGTCCGGCCGAAGGCGCGGGGCTCCTCGGTGGTCCACCGGCGGCCGGTGAGCCGGTAGGTGTTCGGGTCCCGCGGGTCACCGCCGAGCACGAGGACGGAGTCGGGGCCGCGCAGCCCTGCCGGCAGCGGCACGGCGGAGCCGTACCCGCGGAAGTCGGCCGGCCGGCGCGGCAGATCGGCCCGGGTCTCCTTCACGGGGTCGAACACCCACTGCTGGTCGGCGTCCCGGCCGAGGCCGTAGACCATGCCGTCGCGCAGCGAGAACAGGTGCGGGTAGTCGTTGCGGAACGGCGCGTCCACCCGCAGCCGCTCCGCGGCCAGGCCGACGGGGATCTCGTACGGCGTCCAGGGCACCGGGTGGCGCAGCGCGGGGAAGCGCTCCACCACCGGCGTCGGGGTGCCCGTACCGCGCTCGGACTGGCCGGACATGATGATCTGCCGGCCGTCCGGCACCGTCACCACCGAGGGGTACCAGCGGCCGACCGCCATGTCCGCGTTGCGGAACCAGGTCTCGGTCCACGGGTCGAAGACGAACGACAGGCGGGCGCCGCTGCCGCCCTTGCCCCCGGTGTTGCCGCCGAAGACGCCGACCATGCCGTTCGGCAGGAACGCGTGGCCCGCGCAGAAGAACGGCGCCGGCCGCGGGGCGAACGTGCCGTCCGGCATCAGGACGGTCGGCGGCTCCACCTTCCGGAACGCCCCCGCCCCCGTCCCGCGGGCCGGGTCCCACAGGTAGGCGCGGCCGGCGTTGGTCCTGCCGATCCGGTCGGTGGGGCCGGTCTCCTTCGTCGGATCGACCTCCACCCGCTCGAAGGAGAACAGCAGCACCTTGCCGGTGGGGAGCAGGGCGGCGTGCACGCCGAAGTCGGGGGAGGGGAAGAACTCGGCGAAGCGGCCGAATCGGGCCGCGGCGAACGCGGCGTTCGTCTCGCGCTGCGAGGCCGCGAGGGAGGTGAGGCTCGTGGTCCGCTTCGCCTGGGGGTAGCCCTCCGAGGACGCTGCCGCCGAGCGGCGCCGGGCATGCGCCCGGGCGTGCTCCTCGCCGAGTACGGCGGCCTCGGCGGGGTCCGCATCCGCCCGGAACCCGGCGGCGCCGTCCGCGTGCCCGGCGGCGGCCGACGGGAGCGGCGCGGCGGCGGCGACCGGCAAGGCGGCGACCGGCAAGGCGGCGACCGGCAGGGCGGCGACCGGCAGGGCGGAGGCCGCCGGGGTGAGGGCCGCCGGGGCGAGGGCGGCCGCCAGGGCCGCGGCAACCCGGAGCGCGGCGGACAGGCGTGCGGAGCGACCGAGACCCGGCATGGGCCCTCCTCCCGGGAACGAAAGCGCCCAGAATAGGAGAAACCATCCGGCCGGCTCGGCCGGGGCGCGTCGTTGCGGGCCGAAAGGGGTCCCGGTTCGGCCGTTCAGCGGCGACGGCCGCCCTGAAGAAACGTTCCGCCGGTGAACCGGGTCACCCGGAAGGGTGAGCCGCCATACCCGGTGGTGACGGCCGCCCGTGCTCGGCGGCTATCCATGGCGACGTGATCAAGCCACTTCGCACCGCACTGACCATCGCCGCCGTGACCGGAAGCCTGGTCGCCGCCTCGCCCCCGGCCGGGGCGGCCGCCGCGGCGCCGCCCACCGGCAAAGTGACCGTGGACGTCGCCACCGTCAACGGCTCCGGCTGCCGCCCAGGCACCGCGACCGTCGCCGTCGCCCCCGACAACTCCGCCTTCACCGTCACCTACAGCGACTACCTGGCCCAGGCCGGGGCGGACGTCCCCGTCACCGAGGGCCGCAAGAACTGCCTCCTCTCCCTCGTCGTCAACGTCCCGCAGGGCTTCACCTACGCGGTGTCGAAGGTCGACTACCGGGGCTTCGGCAGCCTCGCGGAAGGCGCCGTCGGCACCCAGAAGGCCAGCTACTACTTCCAGGGCATGAGCCAGACCATGTCCCGCAGCCACCAGTTCCACGGCGCCCTCGACGACAACTGGCAGGTCACCGACACCACCGGCATCGAGGCACTCGTCTTCGCCCCCTGCGGCGAGAAGCGCAACTTCAACATCAACACCGAACTGCGCGCAGAGGTCGGCACCTCGGACAAGACCCAGGTCAGCTACATGACCGTGGACTCCACCGACGGCAGCCTCAACACCGTCTACCACTTCTCCTGGAAGGAGTGCCCGGCCCGCTGAGCCGGACCGCCGCGCCGACCGGGCCGTGAACCGTGCGGCGGCCCTCCACCGCCCCGGGGTCGTCCCGAACTCCCTGCTGAACGCGTGCGAGAAGGCGTACGCGCTCCCGTACCCGACCCTGCGCGCCACCGCGGACAGCGGCTCGGAGCCCTCCCGCAGCAGCGCCGCCGCCCGGGTGAGCCGCCACCAGGCCAGGTACGCCATCGGCGGCCGGCCCACGAGCGCCGTGAAGCGGCGCGCCAGCGTCGCCCGCGACACCCCCGCCTCCGCCGCCAGCCGCTCCACCGACCACGGCGCGGCCGGATCCGCGTGCACCGCGCGCAGCGCCGCGGCCGCCACCGGGTCGCCCAGCGCCGCAGGCCAGGCGCCCCGCGCCCCCTCGTCCGTCCACGCCCGGACCATGTACACCAGCAGCAGGTCCAGCAGGTGCGGTACGGCCATCGCCGACCCGGGCCGCGGCGCCCCCAGCTCACCGCCCAACAGGTCGATCGCCGCCCGCAGTTCCGGATGGCGCCCCACCCGGTTCGGCAGGTGGACGACGGGCGGCAGCTCCCGCAGCAGCGGGTGCAGGCGGCTGCGGTCCAGCCGGTACTTGCCGCACAGCATCTCCACCCCGCCCGGCCCGCCCGCATCCCACCCGGCCGGAGCCCCGGCGGGCAGCGTCTCGAACGGCACCGCGCGCGCCACCGCGGAGGCGTCGGCGGGGGAGTCCGCCATCACG
>NZ_RPSE01000020.1:0-41364 GCF_003949955.1 Streptomyces sp. WAC05292 | reverse complement strand
CCCCGGGACCTCCCTCCCACCCGCGTCTCCTCCTCCCGGACGAGAGCCCCCCGCACCCGACGACGTACCACCGGGGGCGGCGATGGTGCGCCGGCGTGCCGGGTCAGGGCAGCACGCTCCGCATCCCGGCAGGCGACAAGTCCCCGCGACTCCCGTCCTGTCGGCCTCGGGCCCGCGCCCGGTCTCACGTCCCGCTCGCCGAGCGCCTCCGGGCTCTTCCTCGGCAGGCTGCACGCGCCGCACGCCACACGGTCTCGAACTCTTCGAGGGTGAGAGCGTGGGGCTCATGCCCCTCCCACTCCTGGACGGGCACACAGGCAGTGGCGCCGAAGACGCTTTCGTAGTCGTCCGGTGTCCCGGCCGCATGGGCGGCCTCCCACTCGGCCAGAGAGGCCGCGGCCACCGGCTCCGCCAGAGGACCCCGCAGTTCGACCTGACGGGTCACCCAACCGTCAGCGTCGACCTCGAAGTGGAACCAGGTGTCCTCCTCGTCCCAATAGCTTCGAAACCAATGCGTCATGCCGTCATTGTTCGGCATGCGGGGAGGCGGCTTCGCGCCCGGGTGCAAAGCCGCGGCCACCGCCCGCGCCATCGTTCCCGTTGACCACCTGCCGGTGATCACGCCACGGACGACCGTGTCCGCCCACCCGCGGCAACAAGGGCTCTATTCGCTCCCACGCCGCATCCGTCAGCTCACCTCGACCTGCCACCAGATCAATGATCAGACCGACTATAGAGTCCCGCCTGTGGCGAATCATCAAGACGAGACCAGGGCGGCCTACGACGGAGTCGTCGAGCTGTACGCGTCACTGTTCGCGGACCGGCTGGAGACACAACCGTTTGCCCGGGCCATGATCGGCACCTTCGCCGAACTGGTTCGCGCGACAGGCAACCTGCAGACAGCGGACGTCGGGTGCGGGCCCGGACATCTGACGGCCATGCTGCACGAACTGGGCCTGGACGCCTTCGGACTCGACCTCTCCCCTGGCATGGTCGATCACGCCCGGCGGGCCCATCCGTCACTGCGCTTCCAGGAGGCGCGGATGGAGTCCCTGCCGATCGAAGACGGCGCACTCGGCGGCATACTGGCCCACTACTCGATGATCCACACCCCTCCGGGAGAACTCCCGAAGCTGCTCGCCGAGCAGGGACGCGTCCTGGCTCCGGGTGGCCTGCTCCTGGTCTCCTTCTTCGGGACCGACGGACCGGAGCCGGTCCAGTTCGACCACAAGGTGACACCTGCCTACAGCTGGCCGGCGGACCGCCTCGCCGAACTGCTTGCCGATGCCGGGCTTGTTCCCTTCGCCCGGCTGCTCCACGATCCGGCCTCTGAACGGGGTTTCCTCGACTCCCACCTGCTGGCCCGCCGTTCGTAGGTTCTGCCCGGCAATGCCCGCCGGGTGGTCACTCCGGGCTGCCGGCCAGGCGGGCGCTCGCTGATCCGACGGAGATTGTCAGACAGGCCCTAGCGTCCCGGCCCGGCGGCGCCGTCCGAAGCCGCGGGGCCGGCGGCGGGTCTGGCCCCGCCGCCCGCCCCGCCGACGGCGTTGCGCCCGGTCCGGGGCCTGCGGGGCGTCTACTCTCCGCGTGTGGGACAGCCCGAACAGCGCGCCGAAGGCGCGGGACCGTTCACCACCCGCCTCACCTGGCGCCCGCCGAGCGGCGGTACGGCCGTCTGGGAATCGCGGCCCGCCCGGCGCCGGGGCCTGATCGCCCTCACCCCGCCCGGCTCGGCCGCCGCCCGGTACGCCAGCGCCGACGACGCCGCCCTGACCCGGCTGCGCCGGCTCAACGCAGTCGCCGCCACCGCCTTCGTCATCGGCGGGGCGCTCTTCGCGGCCGGCGCCGCCGTCGCCCAGTTCGGCTCCGGGGACGCCCTCACCTGCGCGTCGGTCTACTTCACCGGCGGCCTGTTCTTCAACACCGGCGGCTACGTGTCCCTGCTCCAGGCCGTCAACGGCCCGCGCCACGTGCCCGGCGGCGAAGGCGCCCTGGTCACCCCCGCGTGGCGGTGGTGGAGCTACGAGCCGACGCGGGCCGACTGGCTCGGCGCCTTCGTCCTGTTCGCCGGCACCCTCGTGTTCGCCGTCAACCTGCTCGACTCCTTCCTCCAGGGCCTGACCGTCCAGCAGGCCAACCGGCTGGTCTGGGCGCCGGACGTGATCGGCTGCGTCCTCTTCCTGATCTCCGGCCACCTCGGGTTCGCCGAGATCTGCCACGGCCGGCCCTGCATCCGACGCCGCGACCTCGGCTGGTGGATCGTCGCCGTGAACCAGCTGGGCTCCGTCCTCTTCATGGTCTCGGCGCTCGCCGCCTACACGCGTCCCGCCACCGGCAGCCTGGTCAGCGCCGACGTCGCCAACTGGGGCACCCTCGCCGGCGCCCTCTGCTTCTCCCTGGGCGGCGGCCTCCAGTACTACGAGCGCCCCTGACGCCGACCTCCCGTGCGGGGAAGGGAAATCCCCTTGCCCAATGGTCAAGAATCGTTGACCATTGCCTGCATGCCTACCGACGATCTTCCCGAGGCGCTTCACGTCACCACCGACGAGCAGTTGCGCGCCGTCTCCAACCTCACCCGTCACCGGATCATGGCCGTGCTCCGCTTCGAGCCCGCGACGATCACCCAGATCGCCGAGCGGGTCGGCCTGGCGAAGGGGAGCTCCAGCTACCACGTGCGCCTGCTGGAGCGGGCCGGCCTGGTGAAGGTCGTACGGACGCGGAAGGTCCGCGGTGTGACCGAGCGGTACTACGCGCCGGCCGCCCGCTCGATCGTGCTGCCCGACCCCGCCACCGGGCAGCCGGACGTGCTGATGCGGCATGTGGTGGCGGACCTGGAGGCGTCCCCCGTGGATGCCCGGCGCCACGTACGGCTGGCGCACCTGCGGCTCACCGAGGAGCAGTTCGCGGAGCTGGGGGAGCGGCTGGAGGCCCTCGCGGACGAGTACCGGGAACTGTCCGACCCGTCGCTGCCGGACGTATCCCTCGCTTTCGCACTCTTCCGGCCGGCATCCGCCCGGCAGACGGACGGCGGAGAGGACTCCGAATGACCCGGCGAACCGACACGCTCCCGACCGGCTTCGGACGGCTCTGGACCGCGCAGACCGTCTCCTCCCTCGGAGACGGAGTCATGCACGGCGCCCTGCCGCTGCTCGCCCTGACCCTCACCCGCGACCCGATGGCGCTCGCCGCCGTCACCGCCGCGGCGACCCTGCCGTGGCTGCTCTTCGGCGTGCTCGGCGGGGCGCTGGTGGACCGCTGGGACCGCCGGCGCACCATGTGGGTCACGGACCTGGCACGCGCCGCACTGCTCGCGATACCCGTGGCGGCCGCCGCGCTCGACGCCCTCAGCATTCCGCTGCTCGCGGCCGTCGCCTTCCTCCTCGGCCTCGGCGGACTCCTCTTCGACACCGCCGCAACGGCCTACCTGCCGGACCTCCTTCGCCGCGACCCCGCACTGCTGGAGCGCGCCAACTCCCGCCTGCGGGGCGCCCAGACCGCCATGTCCGGCTTCGCGGGACCGCCCGCGGGCAGCGCGCTGCTCGCCCTCGGGCGGGCGTTCCCCCTGCTCGCCGACGCCGTGTCGTTCCTGCTCTCCGCCCTGCTCGTACGCACGCTCCCCGCCGTGCCCCGGCCCGTTCCGGAGGCCCGCGAGTCGCTGCTCCGGCAGGCGCGCGCCGGAGCCTCGTACGTCTTCCGCGACCGGCTGCTGCTCGGGCTCGCACTCCGCCCCGCGGTCGGCAACATCGCCTTCCTCGCCGTGGAGACCGTCCTCGCCCTCTTCGCGCACGACCGCCTGGGCATCGGCACGTTCGGCTTCGGCCTGCTCCTCACGGCGGAGGCGGCCGGCGGCCTCCTCGGCGCGGGCATCGCCTCCCCCCTCAGCCGGAAACTCGGCACCGGCACCGCCCTGACCTGCACGGCCGCCGTCGAAGGCCTTGCCGTCCTGGCCCTCGCCTCCGCCCCGAACCCGTACGCGGCCGGCCTGGCCCTCGCCGCCTGCGGGGCCGGCATGGGCGCCACGATGGTGCTCGCGCCCTCCCTCCGGCAGTCGATCGTCCCGGCCCACCTCATGGGACGCGTCGCCTCCACCTCCCGCATGCTTGCCATGTGCGCGGCCCCTCTCGGGGCCTTCCTCGGCGGTTGGCTGGCCGCCACCCACGGCGTCCGCACCCCCCTCTACGCCGCCGGCGCCGTCCTCCTGGCGATGACGGCCGTCACCGCGTCCATGACGGGCAACCGCCGAGTCGAAGCGGCCCTGCGCGCCCCCGCGTCCGGGACCGGCCCGCTCCCCTCCACACCCTCGCGGTAGCGGGCGGTCATCAGAGACAGGGTGTCGATCACGCGCCGGCGTACGGCCGGAGGGGCCAGGACCTCCGCGGCGGCACCGATCTGCAAGGCCCGCTCCACCGCGTCGTCCAGGGACTCGGTGGGAACGGTGATCCGGACCCACCCCTGCCCGTCCGGGGGCGAGATGACACGCACGGGGAACCCGGGGCCCATGAGGTCGGTCAGGCGTTCGCGGCCCTCCGGCGAGATCCGCAGGGTCATGTCGCTCCGGCGCAGACCCTGCTGGTAGCGGGCCGTCGCCCGCGCCCAGTAGGCGGCCAGGTCGAAGTCCTCCGGCCAGTCGAAGGTGCCCGGTGCGAGCGTGGCCCGCTGGATGCGCCCGACGCGGTAGGTCCGGGGCCCGCCGCCGGCGTCGCCCTCGTCCTCGCCCGCGACGCCGTCGTCGCCGCCGTCGGGCCGGGCCACGAGGTACCACGTCCCCGCTTTGCAGACCAGACCGAGCGGCTGCAGCGTGCGTTCCACCTCGCGCGGAGGAGCCGGTGCCCACCGCCGGTACCGGATGGTGACGGGCGTGCACTGCCATACGGCCGCGGCGATGACCCTGAGGTGCGAGGCCGGTTCCGGCTCGCGGAACCAGGCGACGGCGTCGAGGTGGAACCGCTGCCGGATCCGCCCGGCGCGGTCCGCGGCCTCCTCGGGCAGGGCCGCGAGCAGCTTGAGCTCCGTGGCCGCCAGGGCGGCGCCGAGTCCCAGCTCGGCGGCCTGCCCCGGCAGGCCGATCAGGGTGAGGACGTCGGCTTCGTGGCCCGTCAGCCCCGTGAGCCTGGTCTGCCATCCGTCGAGGAGTGCGTAGCCGCCGCGCGGCCCGTCCGCCACGTACACGGGGATGCCGGCGGCCGAGAGGGCGTCGATGTCCCGGTAGACCGTCCGGGGCGAGACCCTCAGCTCCCGGGAGAGAGCGGGGGCGTTGATCGGTCCGCTGGTCTGAAGGAGCAGGAGGAGGTGCAGGAGACGGGTCGCACGCATCCGGCAAAAGTACTCCCGGAGCCATGACAGGAACTGTCAGGGGTCGTGCTCCACGATCGACCTGTCGGGCCGGCAACGGGCCGCCCCGACCGGAAGGGAGATTGCCGTGAAGAAGACCGCGATCCGCAGGAACGGCCTCATCGCTCAGGCGTCCGCCGGGAAGGTCCACTGGTGCGCCTGCTGCTTCGAGCAGTGAGACGACCCGGGCGGCACTGACCGCCCAGGACGAGGGGACGGACGGCGCGGGCCGCTGTCCGTCCCCTCGCACGTTTTCCGTGGACGACTGTCGACCCTCAGGACGAGCATGGAACCGCGTCATATCTGGATCAAGGCCGGGCGTGCGGCACAGCGGCGAGCCGCCGCCGCATCGAGCGCGACGAACGTGCTCGGATTCCACGACTGCCACCGCAACATCCGGGGACCGTACGGAGGGTGCGCGGACTTCCTCCGCAGCATCGCCCCCGCCGTACGCGAACGGAATCCGCGGCTGTTCTCCCGCCACGAGACCGCACTGCTCGCAGCGGCCCCCGAACTCCGGGAGATCACCGCTCCCCGGCGGGAGACCCTGCTCGACACGGCCTCGGCGGACGAGCGGATCCGCTTCCACCCGCGCGGACGGACGCTGCGCATCGCGCACGGCATAGCCGACTTCCTCGAAGCGCTCACGGCAGGCCGCGACGGCCCGGCCGCCGCAGTGTTCTTCGACAACGCCGACCACGCCGATCAGACGACCGTCGAGCTGCTGGGCGTCCTGTTGCGCCGAACCGACCCTTCGCGGCTGCAGCTCCTCATCGGCTCCGCCGGGGACCTCGACTGGGCCGAGGGCTGCTCCGCGATCCGCCTGGCGGAGGAGCCCGACACGGAAGACGGGTCCTGCGCGGACGAGGTGCTGGCCCGGCGGTACATCGACGCCGACTGCGTGGACGGCGGCCCCCTGGCCCTGGCGGCCTACGAGCGGGCGGATCCGGCGCTGCGGGCCCGCCGGCACGGCGAGCGCGCCGCCCGACTCGCGGCCGACGGCCCGCAGGGCGCCCGGACCGGTGCGCTCCCCTTCCACCTGGAGCGGGGCACCGAGCCGCAGACCGCCGGTGTGGCAGCCCTGGAGGAAGCCGCGCGGCACTGCCTCCTCTCCGGCTTCTACCACAGCGCCGTCGAGTTCGCCGAGCGCGGCCTCGGCCTGGTGGACCCCCGCACCGACCACCGCAGCTGGTGGAACCTCCTCACCGGACTGGCCGGCGCACTGGCCGCTCTCGACCGGCCGGAGGAAGCACTGGCCCGCTACCACGAAGCGCGCGCCGTCACGGTCAGCCCCAGGGCCCACATGGCGGCGGCCGGCTCCATCGCCGTCCTGCTCGCCCGCCACCTCCCCCCTCCGCGACGCGACCTGACCGCCGCCCGCGCCTGGGCCAACCAGGCCGTGGCCATCGCCGACCTGCTGCCGGAGGCCGGTGAGCGTGCCGCGGCGAGCGTGTTCCACCGGCAGGCCCTCGCCCTGCTCGACGCCCGCACCGGTGATCTCGCCGGCGCACTGCGCACCATCGAGGACGGGCTCGCCGACCTCCAGCGCCACTTCGGGCCGGAAGGCCGCCCACTCGACCGGGCGCGCCTGCTGCACAACCGCAGCCGGATCCATCTGGAAACGGCCCGCCCCGACCTGGCGATCGCCGACCTGAACCGGGTGATCGAGCTCGACCCCCACCACGCGGACCACTACTTCGACAGGGCCCGGATCCACCGGGAACTCGGAGACCCGCGGGCCGCCGTCGCCGACTACGGCACGGCGATCGAGCTCGGGCCGCCGTTCCCCGAGGAGTTCTACAACCGCGCCGACACTTGGTCGGTGCTCGGGGAACCCTCCCGGGCCCTCGCCGACCTCGACCGCACCCTGGTCCTGGACCCCGACCACGTGGAGGCGCTGATCAGCCGGTCAGCGCTGCGGTTCTCGCTCGGCGACCTGCCCGGAGCGGAGGAGGACGCCAGGCGCGGACTCGCGCTGTCACCCGGAGAACCGCGCCTGCTCTGCTCGCTCGCGCTGGTCCTCGGCGAGCGAGGAGAGCAGGAACGGGCGGACGGCCTCCTGACGGCCGCCCTCGCCCGAGCGGCGGACATGGCCGAACTCTGGGCCAACCGGGCGGCGGTGCGCTTCGACCGCGGCGACGCCGAGGCCGCGGTCCGCGACCTGGACGAGGCCATCAGGCTCGACGACACCCCGCTCTTCCGCTTCAACCGGGCACTCGGCCATCTCGCGCTCCAGCGCCACGACGCCGCGGAGCACGAACTGCGGAACCTGCTGACGAGAGAAGACGAAATGGACCCCGACCTCGGCGCGGCCGTACGCGCACAGCTGACGCGATGCCAGACCGGCACGGGGGTACGGCCGTGACCGTCCGCGGGGTCCTCGGCCGGCACGACTTCAGGCAGCTGTGGATCGGCGACGGGATCAGCCGGCTCGGGTCCACCGTGAGCATGCTCGCCCTGCCCCTCGTCGCGCTGAACGCGCTGGAGGCGGGCGCGGGAGAGGTCGGCCTGCTGACGGTGTTCGAATCCCTCGCGTACCTGCTCGTCGGCCTCCCCGCCGGTGCGTGGGTCGACAGACTGCCGCGCCGCGCGGTACTGCTGGCCGCGGACCTGGGACGTGCGGCGCTCCTGGGCTCCGTTCCGGCGGCATGGATGCTGGACGTGCTGACGCTGGCCCAGCTCTACGGGGTGGCACTGGGCGTGGGAATCCTGTCGATCTTCCACGGGGCGGCCTACCAGAGCTACGTGCCGACGCTGGTGGGCAAGGAGCAGCTGGTCGAGGCCAACGCCCGGCTCGAAGCGAGCAACGCCGTCGCCAACTGGGCCGGTCCCGGAGCAGGCGGGCTGCTCGTCCAGTGGCTCTCCGCACCGTTCGCGGTCGTGCTCGACGCGCTGAGCTTCGTCGCCTCCGCCGCGTTCATCGGCCGGATCCGCGCCCGGGAGGCCCGTACGCCCGTCTCGACCGACCGCAGGCTCGGCCGCGAGATCCGCGAAGGCCTCCGCTTCGTCGTCGGTCACCCCGTCCTGCGCGGCATCACCATGAGCACCGCCATCCTCAGCCTCTTCGGTTCCATGAGCGGCTCGATGGTGATCGTCCTGCTGTCCACCGACGTGGGACTGTCCGCCGGGTCCATCGGACTCGTGTTCGGCGCGGCAGGGGCAGCCGGACTGGCCGGCGCCGCACTGGCGCCCAAAGTGACGGCGCGGCTCGGCCAAGGACCGGCCCTGGTGACGGCGGTCGCCGTCAGCGCCCTCCTGGGCCTGGTGACGCCCACGGTCCGCGAGGGCTGGCTGGTCTGGTGCTTCGCGGTGTCCAACAGCCTGGGAATCGCCTGCGCGGTGGTCTACAGGATCATCCAGGTGAGCTTCCGGCAGCGCCTCTGTCCCCCGGAGCTGCGCGGCCGCGTGAACGGAACCGTCCGCTTCCTGGTGTGGGGGATGATGCCGATCGGCGGGGCCGTCGGAACCGGACTCGGCGCCGCCTGCTCGCCCCGGACGGCGCTGTGGGTGGCGGCCTGCGGAGCGCTCACGGCGGTACTGCCGCTCCTCCTCGCCGGACTGCCCCGGATGCGCGCGCTCCCGGACGACCGGAACGACCGGCCGGCCGCTGACGCCCCCGAGGCCGCTGCCGCCTGACGATCGGGCCCCGCCGACGCGACGCCCGGCCGGCTGCAACCCCGGGGGCCGCCGTTGTCAGCGGACGTCACCGCGGTGGGCCGGTCGGCGGCGCCGCGGGCGGTGGCGCCGGCGATCGGGGCGCCGTGCGCACCCTCCGTGACCTTGAGCGGGACGCCCCGCCCGTGGCCCGACCTCGTGCGCGCGGTCCGCGCCGCGGCGTGGGAGCCGCCGGTGGGGGCGCAGCCGCGGCCGGCGGCTGCGCCCCCGGCTGCCGCGGGGAAGCGTGGCAGCCGGGGCCGCGGCGACGGCTCGGGTGCGGACGCGCGTGGCGTCGTCTGCGCGGCCCCTCGGACATCCAGTCCTCGACCAGGTCCAGCCCGTAAAGCAGCAGGCCCATCAGCGGCAGCAACAGCACGGCCACGGATATCACCACACAGCTCCCTCCTCGCCGGCACGCCTCTCGCCTGCCCGCCGGGCCCGAGTGCACCGCCCACCGGATGTGTGCATTCCGTGATGACGCCGGCCCGCGGCACCGGCTCGCGCAGGAGCCGCACCGTCTCCGCGGAGCTGCTCGGCCGCCGGCCGGCCCACCCCGGCTGCCCGTCCGCGTGCGGCCCCGGGGTGGTGGACGGTGTCCGATGTGTGCCACGCTGCGTGGACAACCAGCCTGGTCTGGTGGGAGACCCCGCGCCGCCCTCACGGGTCATTCATGACCGGGACGTGGTACGGGTGGTCTCGCTCGGCTGCAGGCGGCCCCATGCCGCCGCTCGATGCCCCCGTCTGCGGGGGCGTGATGGGCTCGACCCCCGATTGAGGGGTGGACCGTGAACGACGTCACGGTAGTGACATGTCACAACCCCGGGCACACCCGCACCGTGATCACCGTCACCGGTGACATGGACGTCCAGACGTATCCCGAACTGGAGAAGGCCTCGCAGGCCGCAGCCGCGATCCCGCTGCCCGGCCGGACAGTGCAGATGGACCTGTCCGGTGTCTCCTTCATGGACTCGAGCGGCCTCAAGCTCCTGCTCCTGCTGCGCAGGCGCCTTGAGGCGGCAGGCGGACACCTCACCGTGACCGGCCTCCAGCACCAACCCGCGGCCCTCCTCCTGCTGACCGAAACCCACGCCCTCCTCACCGCCGGCGCTCCTCGCGAAACTCCGGGCCACGGCAGCGCACTCCCGGCTCCCGGCCGGGGACCGGGCGGCCGCTGACCTCCCCCGGCAGAGCCAGGTGCCGCGCGCCGGTCCCCCGGGCCCCTCGGGACGAGCGCGACCGGGTCCGGAGGGCGCGGCGCCGCCGCGGCCGCCCGTACCCGGCGAAGCGGCCGCCTTCGCCCGACGCCTCCGTCACGGAGGGCGTCGGGCGAAGGCCGGGGTTGCTTCGGCGCCCGCTCCCGCAGGACGTCTCAGCTGTTCCAGGTCTCGGTGTACGAGTCCGCCACCGTGACCTTCGCCCAGGAGTTGGTGACGCGGCAGTTCCGGGACTGGTGCGTGACGTACACCTGGTACTCCCGCTTCTTGATGCCGATCTTGTAGTTCACCCGCTTGCGGGCGGGCACCTCGATCATCACGGTCTTGCCCTTCGCGATGGAGACGCTGGCTTCGACGGACACGCCGAGCTTGGAGCTGATCTCCGCCGCGGCCAGATTGAGCGAGCCTCCGATCTCACCGCTGACGCTGCCCGTCAGGCTGGCGCTCACCTGCCCGGCGATGCTCTCGCGCGTCGTGGCGGCGCTGCGGCGGTTGTCGATGACGCCCGACGCGACCACCTTGTGCCACGTGGACGAGATCTCCGTGTACTTGCGCTTGTAGACGTTGTCACAGATCTCCGCTGCGGACGCGGGCGTCGCCGACAGGCCGATCAGCCCGCCGGCGAACACGACCGACGCGGTGGTGGATGCCATGACAGTGCGGACACGAGTGCCCATGCTTGTTCCCCCTTGATGTGAGGCTCCGACGTGGTCAGTGGCGGAGCGTTTTCAAAAACTAGCCAGGGGTTGGCCGCCCTTACAACTTTTTTGATCAGAATCTGAGCTTGCTGCATTTGTTGCCTGACATCGTTGGCGAAAGCGAATCAAAAGGTCGCTTTTGTGGCCGGTGTGCCTGATCGTGCGCCGCTTTCGCGTTCGGTCGGGCGGTCTGCGGGCGGCCTCGGCACCGCTACGGCGCGGCGTGGGCGGCGGCCGGGTGGCGCCGGGGCCCGGCGCGGCGGACACGAGCGTGCGAGTCGGACCGGAGCTGCATCGGGAAGCCGTCCGGAAAGCCGCCCAACACCGCAGGAAACCCGCCAGGGGAGTCGGCTGTGCGACATGGAACCCGCACCCTTCCCACGCTGTGCACAGTGAACCCGCCCCCGACGGTGATTCCCTGATACGTTCCGGAAGCCGGCCGGCTCGGGGCGTTCCGGGCGTGCGGTTCCGCAGGGCGGGGTGGGGCGCAGAAGCCATGCAGGCATGTATTTGCGGAAGAAATGAACCAGGGTGTCCAGGTGTCACCCGATGGGTTTTCCGGCCGAATGTTCCCGTTCCGGTGGGACGTAAAAGCCAAAGTGAACTCTTCCCGAGCTCACTGACTGCCGCGGATGTCGTCGATCCGCTTCTCCAGGTCCCGCGTCTGGGCGATCAGCCGCGCCTGCGCCTGCTTCTGCTCCTCGTCGCCCCGGGCCTTGAACGCCGGGCTGAAGTGCGGCCGGAGCTGCGTCCACCAGCCGTGGTCCAGCATCGCCCACGCCTGCGGGCACAGCGGGGCCCGGGTCTTGGGGAGGCGGCCGCTGTCGACCAGGGAACGCTGGTACTTCCGCGGGTCGCTGCCGTACAGGTAGCACAGGAAGTTGTAGGCCCGCTGCTGGGTGACGGGATGGTCGCTCGACATGCTCTCCAAGGTCGGCGTCCCCTCCTTGCGGGCGATCTCGTCGAAGAGGATCGCGGCGGCCAGCGACGGCCCCGGCCCGACCTCGTCGACGGTGTAGAAGGACGCGAAGCCGTCGGCCGCGTCCTCCTCGAGGCCGAGGTTGGCCAGCTGCAGCTGGCGCTGCAGTGCGTGGCCCATCTCGTGGCCGAAGATGAACTCGGTGGCCAGCGCGGTCAGATCGTCGGTGTTGTACTCCGACGCCGGGAACGGGTCGGGTCGCTCGACGGTCTTCACGATGTCGGCGAAGGCCTTGTCGATCTCGGCCAGGAACGGCGGCGGGACGTAGACCGTCCTGCCGTCGGGCTGGGTGACGGCGTCGGTGACACCGCGCGGGACGTCGGCGGTGACCTTCACGGCCATATCGTGCGGGAGGGTGAGGGTCCTGTTCACCCAGTCCGCCGTCCGCTCCAGCACCCCGGACTTCCGGATGAGGGCCACGACCTCCCGGTCCTGCGGTGCGACCGTACCGGTCTCGTAGACGACCGTGACCCGCCCGGAGCGGGCCGCCTGCGGGTGGGACCCCGCACCGGGCCCCTGCCCGCCGCCTGCCGGCCCGCCACCGCACCCGGCCGCGACCGCCCCGGCGAGGGCCAGCACGCCCGAGACCGCGACGACGCGGGCCTTCCGTGAGCAACCGGCGGTGTTCGGCATCCTGATCGGCTCCCGTCGTGGGCTTCTCCCGCACCGAGTCTGCGTCCGCCGCGAGGCCGCTGCCCGCCGGGCGGCCCGTTCGGGCGAGCGCCCCTCCCACCCGCCCGGAGTTCCGGCGGATCAGCGGCTGCCCTGCACCGCCGCCACAGCGCGCGCGAACGCGGCCGGCGCGTCGAACATGACGTTGTGGCCGGCGCCGGGGACGGTCACGACGTCCACTCCCGCGGCGCGCAGTCCGTCCGCGCCGGGCAGGTCGCCGCTCAGCTCGCCCTGCAGGTACGTGCGCGGCATGCGGGCCGCCTGCAGCATCTCTCGCATCACGGGGCGCGTCCCCCGCACCAGGTGGGTGGCGGAGCGGTGCAGGGCGAGCGGGTCGGTGAGGCGCATGGTCGCCGCCCAGGTCGGGCCGACGCGCTCCAGGACGCGGGCGAACCCGCCGCCCTGTACGAACTCCTCCTCCGTGTGCCCGGCGATGCCGCTGCTGCCTGCCGTGGGCATGGGGAACGGGTCGAGGTTGCCCTCGGTGACGACGAGCCGCCCCACCAGGTCGGGCCTGCGGTGGGCGAGGACGATGGCGACCGCGCCGCCCATGCTGTGCCCGGCGACCACCCCGCCGCGCACCCCGGCCGCGTCGAGTGCGGCGGCCAGGGCGTCCGCGTGGTCCTCCAGGCGGTAGCCGAAGCCGGCGGGCCGGTCGCTGATGCCGTGCCCGGGCAGGTCGACGAACAGCAGCCGCCGCCCCGCCAGTTCACCGCGGCCCGCGATGTGGGCGTGGTACACGGTCGAGGCCGCGCCCAGGCCGTGCACGAACACCACCGCGGGCCCCTCCCCGGCCGCCTCCGTCCACCGGATCACACTGCCCCGCTCATCGAACCGAGCCTCGCGCACCGCCCACCCCTCTCCCTGCCGCACCCTCGCGGCAGCCCTCCCGAAAGACCTGCGCCACCACCGTACTACGTCAACGTAGTACTACGCCATCGTGGTACTGCGGCGGCGTCGAAACCATGGGGCAAGATGACGCCATGCTGGAACTCTCCATCCTCGGTTTCCTGTACGAGACCCCGCTGCACGGCTACCAGCTGCGCAAACACATCACCGCCCTGACCGGCCACGTACGCCCGGTCGGCGAGTCCACGCTGTATCCCGCGATCAAGCGCCTGGAGAAGGCCGGCCTGCTCGTCCGGGAGGCACAGCCGGGCCAGGCCGCCGCCCCCCGGCAGGTCCTCACCCTCACCCCCGCCGGCCGGGACGAACTGCGGCGCCGGCTCGCCGAAGCCGGCGGCCCCGACATCACCGACGAGAACCGCTGGTTCACCCTCCTCGCCTTCCTGCGCCACCTCGGCGACCCGGCAGCCCAAGCAGCCGTCCTGCGCCGCCGCCTCGCCTTCCTGGAGGAGCCGGCCAGCTTCTTCTACGACGGCGAGCACCCTCTGCGCGCGGAGGACCTCGACGACCCCTTCCGCCGCGGCATCCTCACGATCGCCCGCGCCACGAGCCAGGCGGAACTCGCCTGGCTGCGCACCACCCTCAGCGCCCTCGAACGCGGATAGGCCGCCTCTTCCGGATCCCGGTCCCCCGGCTCCGCCGGGAGGTACCCCGGACCCGCGCCGGAAGCGATCCGCTCCACGGCCGAACCCGCGGCGGACGGGGCCCGGGCGGTGGGCGTGGCGTCAGGGTTTGTGCGGGCTGCCGGGGGACGATGGCGCAGTGCGACTTGACCACGTGTCCTATGCGGTGGCCCGCGACAGCTTCGTCTCGACCGTCCAGTGGATCGGATCGGCCCTCGGCGCCGGGTTCGTCGACGGAGGCGTGCACCCGCGGTTCGGCACCCGCAACTTCATCCTTCCGCTGAGCGGCGGCACCTACGTCGAGGTCGTCACCACGCTCGACCACCCCGCCGCCGACCGCGCACCCTTCGGCCGGGCGGTCGCGCGCCGCGCCGCCGAGGGCGGCGGCTGGCTCGGCTGGGTGGTCTCCGTCGACGACATCGCCCCGGTCGAGGCCCGCCTCGGCCGCACCTCGTCCGAGGGCCACCGCGTCCGCCCCGACGGGTTCGACCTGCGGTGGAAGCAGATCGGCCTGCTGGAACTGATGGAGGACCCGCAGCTGCCCTACTTCCTGCAGTGGCTGGTCCCCCTCGAGGAGCGTCCGAGCGCCGACCCGCGCACCTCCACCACCATTCACGGGGTCTCCATCGCCGGCGACGCCGCCTCCATCGCCGAATTCCTCGGCGAACCGGCCGACCATCCCCTCGACCACATCGACGTCACCTGGGTCGAGGACGAGGAACCGGGCCTCGTGTCGGTGGAGTTCGACACCGCCCACGGCCGGGTCACGATCTGACCGGAGCCCGACCGCGGCGCGGAGCCGGGGCGGACCGCAGCCCTCCCGGGCCCGACGACCCGGCATCGCGCCGGAGCGTGCTGCCGACGGGAACCGGAACCTCCGGCCGACCGTCTCCTACGATCATGATCGATGATGCGCGCGACATGATGGACGACTGGGAGTCGATATACCAGGGGTACTTCCTCGGGGAGCACGACGAGACCCTCCTGGAGTGTGTGGAGAGACTGGAGAAGGCACGCGCCGCCCGCCCGCGAGACCCGGAGACGACGGCGTTCCACACCCTGGGCCTGGTGTGGACGTACGCCCACGCGTCGAGCGAGGCGGACTCCGCCGTCGCACGCCGGGTCGTGGAAGCACTGTCGGCCGCCGCCGCGGACCCTGCCGCCGGGCAGTCCGCATGCCGCCACGAGAGCCACCCGTGCGACGACGACCTGGAGGCGCACCTGGAGTCCTTCGAGGTGTGGCTGTCACTGCTGGCCGGTGAATCCGACTACACCTGGGATGACCTCGACGGGCGGCCGGGCACCGGAACCGGCCGGGAATCCTCCTGGCGCTGTCCGCGCAACGTCGCGGGCTTCGCCCGGTCGGCCGCCGACGAGATCGGACGCCACCGCAACCGGTGACCCGGACCCGCGGACGACGCCGGGCCCGCCCCGCCGACCGCCGCATCCGGCCGAAACCCGATCTCACCCGGACAGGCCGGTCATAGCCTCGTGCCATGACCGCGAACCATGGCACGACGTACGAGTTCCGCACCGCACGCCCCGAGGACACCGGGGCCATCGAAGCCCTCGACGGGTCCTTCACCACCGGCACCGTCTTCGAGGTGGCCGTCACCGGCGAGGGGTTCTCCCTGCGCGAGGTCCCGGTGGACCCCCCGCTGGTCAAGGTGTTCCCCGAGGACGACGGCAGCGACGAGGAGGACGGCGCGGAGGGCGGGGACGGCGACAGCCGCACGTTCGTGGCCGTCTGCGCCGGAGGCGGCCTCGCCGGCTTCGCCGCCGTGTCCTACTCGCCGTGGAACCGGCGGCTGACCATCGAGGACATCGAGGTCGCCCCCGACCACCGGGGCCGGGGCATCGGCCGTACGCTGATCCGGCACGCCGTGGACTTCGCCCGCGAACGCGGCGCCGGACACCTGTGGTTGGAAGTGACCAACGTCAACGCCCCCGCCATCCACGCCTACCGCCGCATGGGCTTCGCCTTCTGCGGCCTGGACACCGCCCTGTACCAGGGCACCGAGTCCGAGGGCGAGCACGCGCTCTACATGAGCATGCCCTGCCCCTGAGCCGCCAGCAGACGGCTGACGACGGGGCCCCCGCCGTCGCCCGGCGAGACCGTGACGGTCAGGAGCCAGGCGGCGGCCCCCTCCGCCGCCGGGGCCGGCGCGTACCACTCCACCCGCGCGTCCAGCAGCCGGTCACCGGCCTCCCGGCATGCCGCGTACCAGGCGCGGAACTCCGCAGTCCGCCACACCGCCAGCGGCACCGCCCGCTCGCCGCCCCCGCGTATGGCCCCCGTTCCGACGGCCCGCAGGGCGGCCCCGACGGCCCCCGCCAGGGTGCGCTCCACCGGCACGCCCAGGGCCCCGGCGAAGTGGAGCAGGTACTCCATGCGCTCGGCCTGCGGCGGCGCCCCGAGCACGGCGCGGCCGGAGCCGCACCACGCACCCCACTTGACGTTCGAGACCAGGCCCGGCAGCCGCCCCATGTCGCGGGGGATCCAGAACAGGACGACGTCGCTGCGGCGCATCGCCTCCTCCTCCCAGGCGATCTGGTCCGCGTACGCCGGGTAGGAGCCGCCGGCCGCCGGCTCGGGCAGGAACACCGCCAGGCGCCCGGCGCAGGACCACAGGGACCGCAGGGCCGCGACGGCGTCCGGCCGCCACGACGGCTCGGCGGGGTCGGCGGGGGTCGGGCCGCACAGGTACACCGCCGCGGTCCACGACGGCGGCGGCTCTTCGCCGACGTGGACGACCGCCACCTCCGAAAGGGCGGTGGCGGAGCGGGCGGAGGAGGACGCGGGGGACTCAAGTGACACGGGACACTCCGGGGTCGGTCGGCGCCACGGCGGCGAGGAAGGAGAACAGGAGGGAGTTGAAGGCCTCGGGCCGCTCAAGGAACCCGAGGTGGCCGGCGTCCGGGAGCTGCGCGTAGCGCGCGCCGGGGATCGCGGCGGCGACCTCCCGGCCCAGGGGAGCGGGCGCCAGCACGTCGTCGGCGAAGCCCACGACCAGGACGGGCACGGCGATCCGGCCGTAGGCGGCCAGCCGGTCCGGGACCGGCGCCGCCGGGCGGTGGTCGGCGGCCGACGCGCCCGACAGCGCCGCGACTTCGAACAGGTCGAGCCATTCCGACGCGGCGCCCTCGTCGGCCAGGGTTCTGGGCGAGAGGTTCTGCACCAGGCGCACGAAGGCCTCGTACTCCGCAGGAAGCCGCGTCCCCGCCGCGGCGGTCGCGGCCTCGGCGCGCGCCAGCGCCTCGCCCACCGCGTCGGGCCGGCCGCGGGTCGCCGCGAGCAGGGCTCCGCTCGCCAGGTGCGGATCGGTCAGGAGCAGTTCCTGGACGGCGAACGCGCCGAGGGAGTGGCCCACCAGGGGGCAGGGCGGCAGGCCGAGCGCCGTCAGCAACTCCCGCAGCCGCTCGGCCAGGTCGGCCGGACCTCCGGCCGCCGGTCCGTGGTCGAAGGTGACCACCCGGCGGCCCGCCGCGGTCAGCGCGGGTACCTGGTGGTGCTCCCAGATCCGCCCGGAGCCGCCCGCGCCGGCGACCAGTACCACCGGGGGCGCCGCCTCCCCGGGCACGGCGCACGCCTTCCCGCGCGGGATGTGCGGCGGCTGGTGGAGGGTGTACGCCGTCCCGGCCGACGTGCGCCCCGTTCTGCGCCCGGGCTGTTCCGGGAGGCCGTGGCCCACCCGCTGCTCCGGCCGCTCCCGCGACTCAGGCCGCCCCTGTATCTCCTGCCGCCCCCGGTCGGCGCGGTGCTCCGGCGCGGCCCTCACCGCGCCATCCTCCGCAGCGCCGTCTCGGTCCACGCCGGCCGGCCGGTGTCCAGGCCGCGCAGCGCCACGTGGACCCACAGGAAGGACGCCCGCGCGAGGATGTGCTCCCGCAGGCCGGCCCGCACCTCGCCGCCGGCCGACCGGTAGGCCGCCAGAAGGCGGTCGAGGACGGCGGTGCCCCCGGCGTACAGCATGTCCACGAAGTCGGCCGAGGGGTCGCCGACATCGGCATTGGCCCAGTCCAGCAGGCCGGAGAGGGCCGGCGGTCCGGCCGGAGGGCGCACCACCAGGGTGTGCCCGGGGTGCACGTCGCCGTGGACGAGCGCCAGCCGGTCCGGCCACAGCCGATCGTCGTCCAGCCAGGCCTGCCAGCGGCGCAGCCCGGCGGCGGGCAGGGGCAGTTCGGCGCGGGCGCGGTCGAGCCGGTCGGCGACGCGCACGCGCACGGAACCGGGGTCCGCCTGGGCGCGGGCCGCCAGTGCGGGGGAGCCCTCCAGCGGGGTGGTGTGCACCGCGACCAGGGCCCGGGCGAGGGGCTCCAGGTAGTGCGCGGGGTGGGCCAGCGGGTCCACGGACCAGCCGTAGACCAGGGTCTCGGGATCCTCCGTGCCGGCCGGAGCACCGGGCAGGCGCGGATAGGCCACCAGGTCCGGGGTGTGCAGGCGCCAGTGGGGCACCGGCACGGGGATCCGGTCGCGTACGGCCGCCAGCACGGCCCCCTCGAAGGCCAGCCGGGCCGAGGCCTCGGCCCGGCGCGGCCGGCGCAGGATCCACCGGGTGCCGTCCGTCCCCCCGACGTGCACGACCCGGAAGTCCCAGCCGGACTCGTCGACGAGGGCGGTCGCAGGGTCCAGGACCACGCCCAGCCGTCGCGAGGCGTACGCGGCCAGACCCGCCGGGCCCGCCGCCTCTGCCGCGTCCGCCGCCTCTGCCGCGTCCGCCGCCTCTGCCGCGTCCGCCGCCTCTGCCGTGCCTGCCGCGGGGCCGACTGCGGGCGCCTCACCCCGTCCCCGCCCGCGGCCCGCCGTGGTCCGCCCCGCCGGCGCGCTCATCGGCCCGCTCCTGCCGCGGCCAGGTACCGGTCCCGCGTGGCGGCCCGGTCGACCTTGCCGGTGTGGGTGCGCGTCAGCTCCGCGACCGGCACGAGCAGGTTGGGCACCAAGTGCGGAGCCGTCGACTCCGCCAGCCGGGCGCGGACCCCGGCCGCCACCTCGGCGGGGTCGTGGCCGTCCAGCGGGACGAAGAAGGCCGCCAGGGTGCTGTGCTCGCCCCGGTCCACCCGCGCGGCGGCGGCTTCCAGCACGCCCGCGCAGCCGCCGACGAGGCCCTCCACCTCGACGAGGTCCACCCGGTGGCCCCGGATCTTGACCTGGTGGTCGGAGCGGCCGCGGAAGACCAGCGCACCCGAGGGCGCCACCGTGACCAGGTCCCCGGTCCGGTACCAGCGGATGCCGTCCTCTTCGCGGAATCGCGCCGCCGTCGCCTCCGCTGCGGCGTGGTAGCCGAGGGCCAGGCCGGGCCCGGACACGTGCAGCTCGCCGCTTTCGTCGACGCGCTGGCCGACGTGCGGCAGGGGCAGCCCGATGGGCAGGTCGCCGCCGGTGCGGGGCAGTTCGGGCGCGCCCGGTCCGGCGAGCTGCACGGCGTGGGTGACCAGGGCGGTCTCGGTGGACCCGTAGGTGTTGAGCAGCCGCACCCCCTCGGCACCGAGCCGGTGCCAGCGCTCCAGCATGTCGGCGCGCACCGCCTCGCCGCCGATGACCACCGTGCGCAGGGACGGCGGCAGGGCCGCGCCCTGGTGCAGCAGGTCGCCGGTCAGGGCGTGCCAGAAGCCGGTCGGCAGCACCGCGACCGTGACCTCCTGCTCCGCGGCGACCTGGGCGAAGCCCTCGCGCGCCGCGTCGTCGACGACCAGGGTGGCACCCCCGGTCAGGGCCGGCAGGATCTCCTCCAGGCTCGTGTCGCCGCCCGCGCCGTGGAAGTGCAGCACGGTGGCGTCCGGCCCGATGCCGTACAGGGTGCGCAGCGGCGGCACCACGGCGGCCAGTGCCCGGTACGGGACCACGACCCCCTTGGGCTCGCCGGTGGAGCCCGACGTGAACAGGACGTACGCCGGATCCTCGGGCCGGACACCGCTGTCGGGGAGGACGGCGGGCCCGGCGGGCGCCGCCGCGGCGGGCGACCAGCGCGGGCGGACCACCCGGGCGAGCGGCGGCTGCCAGCCGGTGTCGGCGGTCGCCACGGCCTCCTCGACACCGAGCCGGGCCAGGACCGACTCCAGCCGGGCCGCGGGATGCGCGGCCTCCAGCGGCACGTACGCGCGGCCCGCCGCCAGGACGCCCAGGAGGGCGGCCACGTCACGGACCGAGTGGTGGACGACCACGCCGACCGGCGGCTGGGGCGCGTCCGTGCGCGCCGCGACGGAGCCGGCCACCTCCAGCACCCAGGCGGCGAGCGTGCCGTAGCCGACGACGAGCCCGTTGTCGACGACGGCCGGCCGCGCCGGATCGGTGCGAGCCGTCTCGAAGAACGGCTCCAGGAAATGGATTCCGGAAATACCTGGGGGGTGCATTGTGAATGTCCTCGTCCTGATGGAATATGGGCGGGTGCGAATTGTTGTGGAACACGATCTGGAAATACCCCTGCGCGACGGCACCTTATTGAGTGCCGACCTGTACCGTCCCGACACCGCCGATCCGGTGCCGGTGCTGGTGCGCCGGACGCCCTACGGGAAATCGGGCAGCCCGGGCGGCGCCTCCGTCGACGGACTGCGCCTGGTCCGCGCCGGCTACGCCCTGCTCGTGCAGGACGTCCGCGGCCGGTTCGGCTCCGGCGGCGCCTTCGAGCCGTACTGGAACGAGGCGGCGGACGGGGCCGACACCGTTGCATGGGCGGTGCGCCAGCCGTGGTGCGACGGCTCCGCGGGGATGTTCGGCCGCTCGTACGAGGGGATGGCCGCCCTCCTCGCCGCGGCCGAGCGCCCGCCGGGCCTCCGCGCGATCGTCCCCCACGTGGCCGGATCGGGCTTCGACGAGGGCTGGACCCGCCAGGGCGGCGCCTTCCAGCTGGGCTTCGTCCTGTACTGGGTGCTCTACGACCTGCTGCTGGACGGGGCCGGGCTGGAGGGGGCCGACTGGCAGGAGGTGGCCCGGGCGATCGACCGCATCGACGACCTCTACCGGGACCCGGACGCCGCCTCGGACCTGCTGGACCGGCTGGCTCCCTACTACCGGCAGTGGCGCGAACACCCCGGCGGCCACCCCTACTGGCGGCGCGCCGCCCCGCGCGAGTCGTACGCGGCCATCGACGTCCCCGTGCTCCACCTCACCGGCTGGTACGACATATTCGTCACCGGCACGCTGGAGAATTACCGGGGAATTCGGGAATGCGGAAAGGCCTCGCGGCTGGTGGTCGGTCCGTGGTCCCACTGCGTCACCGACGGGATATTTCCCCAGCGCCGATACGGGCTGGCCGCCGACGAACGCAGCATCGATGTCACGGGCCTGCACCTGGACCATTTCGACCGGCATCTGCGCGGGCGGGCCGGCGCGGCGGTGCCGGAGCCGGTACGGCTGTTCCTCACCGGCGCCGACGCCTGGCACACGTTCCCCGACTGGCCCGTCCCCGGTACCCGGGACCTCGTCCTGCACCTGGACGGCCGCCGCCTGACGGCCGGCGGCGCTCCCTCGGCCGCCGGCGCCGACCCGCTCCGCCACGACCCCGCCGACCCGGTGCCCACCACGGGCGGCGCCACCGCCCAGCCCGGCCAGTACACCGGCGGCGACTGCGGTCCGCTGGACCAGCGCGAGGTCGAACGCCGCGCCGACGTCCTGTGCTTCACCGGCGAGGAGCTCACCGAGCCGCTGACCGTCGTCGGCGACACCGTCCTGACGGTGTACGTCACCCCGGACGCGGCGGGTGCCGACGTGACCGGCAAGCTCGTCGACGTCTACCCCGACGGCCGGGCCGAGCTGCTGTGCGACGGCGTGCGCCGCCTTGAGCCGGGGGCGGACACCGCGTCCGCCCCCGGCACACCGGTCGAGGTCACCGTCGCGCTGGGCGCGGTCGGCCACGTGTTTCGCGCGGGCCACCGGATCCGCCTGGAGGTCGCCGCGAGCAACACGCCGCGCTTCGACGTCCACCCGCCGGTCCCCGCCCGCCACACCGTCCACCACGGCGGCGACCACCCTTCACGCCTGCTGCTGCCGCGCCTGTCCGGCGGCTGACGGGCCGGCCGGGCCGGCGGCGTCCGCGTGGAAGACCGACAGGTCGGCCACCTTCTCGATCCGCCGGCCCGCCTCCCAGTGCGCCCGCCGCAGCCGGCGCAGCTGGGCACCGGTCAGCTTGGTGCTGTGCTGGGGGATCGAGCGCACCATCCGCGCCCGCTTGGCGGAGGCGGGGTAGCGCTCGCGGACCCGGTAGGGGTCGTTGAGCAGGTGGTGCGCGGTGCCCACGTGGAAGGCCGCCTTCAGCAGCGCGTAGTACGCCGCAGCGCCCGGGCCCTTGTCGCGCGCGCAGTGCACGAGCGTCCTCGACGCCTCGAACAGCCGCCACACCACCGGCACCGCCGGAGTGGTGAACACGCCGGTCTCCTGCGCGATGCCCTCGCCGACGCCGTAGCGGAAGTAGCTGCGCATGTTGGCGAAGCCGTGCTGGGCGTCGTGGAAGATCCGGGCCTCCGGCAGGTACACCACGGGGATGCCCGCCAGCTGGAGCCGGAAGTCGAACTCCCGGTCCTCACACCAGTGGATCAGCTCGTCGAAGTGGTAGCCGCCGATGTGGTCGACGATGTCCCGGTTGTAGATCAGCGGCGGGGACAGCGCACTGACGTAGTCGCCCTCGTCGAACTCCCGCACCCGCGCGGTCAGCCGGCTGAGCAGCCCCTCCGACTCGCCGTACACCACCTGCCCCTTGACCACGGGGGCGGTGAGCACCGCACGGACCATGGCACGGACCACGCCGGGGGCGAAGGTGCAGTCGGAATCCATCAGCAGCAGGTAACGGCGGTCCGTGGCGGCCGCCCCCGCGTTGTAGGCGGCGCCCAGGTTGCCGACGTCCTCGATCTCGGTGACGGTCAGCGGGCGGGGGTGCTCGGCGATCAGCTTCAGGACCGCGTCGCTGGGCCCGTTGAGCGCCAGGACGATCTCGACGTCCTCGTCGATCGAGGCGATGCAGTCGGCGATGCGCAGGTCGTCGCGCAGGGCGATGACCACGCTGGTCCGGGCGATGCCCTCGTCGACCGCGGCCTCGTCCACCGGGTCGGTGGCCATGTGGTTCTCCCTCGGCAGGCTGGTGTGCGTACGGCGGGCCCGCGGCCCGGGCCTGGTCACGGCGTCCCCTCCTTGAAGCGCAGCGGCAGGGCGCGCAGGGTGCGTTCGGCGATCGCCTCGGCCTCCTCCGGCCGGTCGGCGTGGGTGATCACCCCGGCCAGGACGTCGGCTCCGCCGCGGTAGGGCGGCACCACGGTTCCCGGCGCCAGGTCCATGCCCCAGAACACGTCGTACACCCCGGGCCGGCGGGCGACGTCCCGCGGGTCGCCGGCCCACTCGACGACCCCGCCGTCCGCCGGCAGGAACCGCTGCACGACGGCGCGGCTCTGCCGGGGCCTGAGCTCCTCGAGGTCCAGGGGGCGGCCCAGGGCGAGGCGGACCACGTTGGGCAGCGGGTCCACCCCGGTCGCCAGCCGCATCACCTCGGTGGCGATGCGGGCGCCGGTCAGCCGGCAGGTGATCTCCAGGAGCACCACCCGGCCGTCGTGGGTGCGCAGGATGTCGGTGTTGACCACCGCCGGGTCCAGGCGCAGGGCCGCGGCCCCGCGCCGTACGGTGTCGGCGACCTCCGCGATCTGCTCGGCGGTCAGCCGGCTGGGCAGGGTGTCGCCGCCCTCGAAGAAGTGCGGGGCGAACTCCTCCTTGCGCCCGTACTCCCGGTCGGCGAACCCGAACGGGTGCAGCTCGCCGTCGACCATGAAGGCCGCCAGCGTGTGCTCGGTGCCCTCCAGGAACTCCTCGACCACGATCCGCCCGCCGGGACTCAGCCGCAGCGCCTCCTCCGCCAGCGAGCGCACCTCGTCGGCGGACTCCGCCTTCAGCACGCCCAGCGAGCCGGTCTGGTCGCAGGGCTTGAGGACCACGGGCAGCCCGATGTCCGCCGCCGCCCGGACCGCCTCGCCGACGCTCTCGGCGGTGGCGAACCGCGGCAGGTCGAGCCCGGCGGCGCGCAGGATCCGCAGCCGCCGGTCCTTCAGCGTGCAGTCCAGGGCCGTCTCCAGCGGCAGCCCCGGGCAGCCGAAGCGCCGGGCGAGGGTGCTGATCACCGGCGGGTTGTCCGCGCCCAGGGAGAACACCCCGTCGATCCGGCCGATGCCGGCCGCCGACAGCTGCGCGAGCACCGCCACGGCGTCGTTCGGATCGACGGTGAGGAGCACGTCGGCGGCGGCGCGGGCCCGGTCCGTCGGACGCTCGGTGGCCACGACCAGCTCCCACCGGGGCGAGCGGAGCTCGGTCAGGGAGCGGTCCATCCCGGAGCCCAGACCGCAGACCAGGAGCCGGTCAGTCACGGCCGCCTCCCGCCGGGCCGGCTCCGGGCACGGCGCCCAGGGACAGCACCTGGAACACCTCCGCATGCCCGGAGCCCGACGACACCGCCCCGCGGTAGCGGGCCAGGCCGCGGACGCCCTCGTCCCACGCGGCGTGCCGCAGCTGGGAGGCGTACGCCCGCATCGCCTCGACCTTGGCCTCGATCTGACCGCCGATGTCCTCGGCGTACTGGAAGCGGGCCATCGGCGCCCACACCTCGTAGCCGAGCACCAGCCGGGGCGCCGGCATGGGGCGGCCGCCGGCTTCCTGGAAGAACTCGGACTGCGCCATCCACAGCGCTTCGAGGGCCAGCTGGTGGACCATGCGGTGCTCGACGTCGTCGTCGTTGTCGTGCGGCAGGTACACCACCTGCGGCCGCACCTCCCGCAGGATGCGGACGAGGTCCAGGTGCACCCGGCGGGAGAGGGCGAAGTCCCGCGACGGCTCGTCCAGGCGGATGCACCGGTGCACGCCCAGCGCCTTGGCGGCGGCCTCCGTCTCGGCGGCGAACTCGGCGTCGGAGACCGCGTCGTCGAGGGCGCTGCGCTCGCGGCCGATGACGATGACCACCGTCACCCGGGCGCCGGCGCGGACGTGCTTGGCGATGGACCCGCCGCAGCCGATGACGTCGTCGTCGGGGTGCGGCGCGACCACCAGGACGTCGCTCACCCCGGTCATGCGCCGGCCTCCGGGGCTTCCCCGGCCCAGCGCGCCCACTGCCCGGTCAGCTCCACGGCCTCGGCGAACGGAGTGCGCGCCGTGAAGCCCAGGATCCGGCGGGCCTTGCCGGCGTCGACGCGGGCCGTCGAGCGGTACAGCTCCAGCTCCCAGTCCGCGACCGGCTCCCCGGCCGGGACCGTCTCGGGCCCGCCCAGGCCGCGCAGGGCGCGGACCGCGTCGAAGAAGGCACCCCAGCGCAGCTCCTCCGGGTGGCCGATGAGGAACCGCTCGCCGGCGGCCGCCGCGCTGTCGACGGCCAGGAGGACGGCCTCGGCAAGGTCGTCGACGTACACGGCGTTGCACACGCCCCCGTCGGAGCGCGCCGGGAGCTGTGCGAAGTCGCCGGCGGGGCGCCGCAGTTGGGCGGTGGTCCACTGGCCGCCCCACGGTCCGTGGACGATGCCCGGCTGGATCACCACGGTCTCCAGCCCGTCGCCGTGCGCGGCCGCGGCCAGCTGCTCGGCGGCGAGCTTCTGCTGCTCGTACTCGCGGTCGGCCGGGTCGGTGGGCCGGGCGGGGGAGTCCTCGGTGAGGGCGCCGGCGACGGCCGGATCGTAGACGTCGACCGTGCTCAGGTGCACCACCCGGCGCACGCCGGCGGCGCGGGCCGCGGACAGCACGTTCGCCGTGCCCTCCACGGAGGCGGCCCAGCGGCCGGACTCGTCGCCGGAGCTGCCGAACGCGCAGTGGACCACCGTGTCGCAGCCCTCGAACGCCGCCCGGAGCGCGTCGGCGTCCGACAGGTCTGCCCGGCGGAACTCCAGCCGGTCCTGCGGCAGGACCGACAGCCGGGCGGCCCGGCCGAAGCCGCGGACGACCGGCCGGACCCGGGCCTCGGTGCCGAGGACCAGCCGCTCGACGATCCTGCCGCCGATGAACCCGCTCGCGCCGGTGACCGCCACCGTGCGGCCGGCGAGCGCTGGGAGACCGGCGGCCCCGCCGCCGCGGGTGGTCCACGGCTGGGCGGAGGCGGTGCGGGCCGGGCCGCCGTAGCACTCCTGGATCAGCTTCACGACGCGCACGCCGTCCTCGGCGCCCGAGTGCGCCGGGGCGGCTCCGCGCACGGCGGCGGCGAAGTTGGCCAGCTGCTCCGTGAAGAGCAGCTCCCACTCGCCCTGGGCCGGGGCGACGGCGTCCACGTCGCCGCGGTGCAGCTCCACTCCGTCCGCGGTGACCAGGGTGCACTCCCCGGCCGGGAAGTCGGTGCCGATGGTGGCGGTCGCCCGGGTGCCGGTGACGGTGCAGCTGATCCCGAGGTCGCGCAGCCGGCTGAAGTCGCACCGCACCTCGGTGGCCCCGAAGCGCAGGTCGGCGCGGGCGTCGGTCTCCACCCCGCCGAGGGAGTTGTCCTCGTGGCGGACCACCTCGACGTCGGGGCCGAGCCACCACAGCAGGGTGTCGAAGACGTGCGAGGCGGTGTCGGTGAGCACGCCGCCGCCGGCGAGCCGCCGGTCGAACATCGACCAGGAGACCGGCTCGTGGGCGTACGGGTGGCCCTCGGACCAGTCGACCCGCACCACGTCGCCGAGCTCGCCGCCGTCGATGAGCCGCTTCACCCAGGCGTACGCGGGGAAGAGCCGCCGCGGGTGGGCCATCGCGAGCACCGGTGCGCCCTCGGCGGCGGCGGCCGCGGCCAGCGCCTCGGCGTCCTCGACCGAGGTGGTCATCGGCTTCTCCAGCAGGACGTGCTTGCCGGCCGCGAGCAGCTCCCGCACGATCGGCGCGTGCAGGGTGTGCGGGGCGACGACCACGGCGGCGTCGAACGCGTCGGCGGCCTCCGCCGGATCGGCGGCGAGCACCACCCGGTCGGCGTCCGTGCCGCCCAGCTCCCGGTACAGGGCCAGGGCGGCCTCGGCCTGGCGCGGGTCGCGGTCGACGAGCGCGGTCAGCTGGACGTCCCCCTTGAGCGGGGGCAGGGCGGGCAGGTGGCAGCCGCGGGCGGCGGCGCCGCATCCGACGATCGCGAGGCGTACGGGAGGCATGTGTGCTCCAAAGGTCGTGTGAAGGAGGTGAGGGCGCGGGGCGGGCCGGCATGCGGCCGTGCCCCGGTCATGGCGCGGGCGGTCCGGCGGGGTGGTGGACCCACACGTTGGGCTCGGCGTACGTGCCGCGGCCGTCAGCGCCGACGCTCAGCGGCACCAGGCCGCCGGGCAGCAGGTGCTCCCCGGGGCCGGGCAGCGGGTGGCCGAGGAACTCCTCCCAGCGGGCCGCGGGCTGGCGGATCACCAGGGACCGCTCCGCCGCGCCCAGCAGGACGGCGCCGAGCTCCAGGTGGGTGCGCAGCCACGGGTCGAAGCAGCGCCCGTCGGGCCGCACCCAGGCGGCGTACTCGCCGATCGGGATCAGCGGGTAGAGGTGCTTGCGGGTGGGCCGCACCGGGATGACCACTCCGCGGGGCGCGTCCTGCGCGGACCGCCGCCGCACCTCGGTGAGCAGCCGCTCGGCGTGGCCCGCCGCCCGGTGGCCGGGGTGCACGGACACCGACAGCATGCACAGGGCGTCCGGACGGTCCGGCGGCCCGTGGTCGACGGCCTCCACCAGCACCTCGTCGCTGCCGGACGGCAGCGACGAGGCCCTGCCGTCCCAGCGGACCGGCAGCCCGTTGGCCGCCGCGACCAGGGTGCCGTCGCCGTCCACCAGGCACAGCTGGTGGGCGGGGTAGCGCTCGTACATGCCGTGCCAGCGCCAGTTCCCGGGGGACTCCCAGCCCATGAACGCGGGCATGTTGGCGGCGATCAGGTCGTCCACCGCGGGCAGCAGCCACGGATCCCGGGACAGGTCGGTGAGGGTGGGGGACACCGGCGCGTCAGCCCAGCAGCCGGGTCCGGGCCGTGGCCCGCATCTCGCGGGAGCGCCGCAGGTCGGTCGTCACGCACACCCGCTTCAGCCAGCGGTCGGTGCCGTCGTAGCGGGCCCGGAAGGGCAGCCGGCCGTGCACCGCGCGGTGGTTGTCGATGAACAGCACGTCGCCCTGGTCGGCGACGACCTCCCGCATCCCGGCGTCCACCACCTTGAACAGCGCCTCGTAGGCCCGGCGCGCCTCGGGGTCGTCCTCCGGCACGGAGGTGAAGTACGGGTCGAGGCGCATGTACGGGTCCACGCGCGAGCCGTAGAGGAGCGGGCCGAGGGGCCGCTCGTCGATCATCCGCTGGATGGTGGCGAACCGGGCCGCCTCCTCCTCGGACGCGATCGTGTTGTTCTTCGGCAGGTGCGACTCGTCGGGGGCGATGTGGTAGCGCGGCTCGAAGAGGATGTCGACGTCCTCGGCGGACAGCGACGACAGGTCCAGCTCGCCCACCGTCGTGGGTACGTGGTCGGGATTGCGCAGCGCCCCGAGGATCAGGTAGTCGCTGCGGTAGGGGTGGAAGGCGTCCTCCGTGTGCCAGGTCAGCAGCTCCTTGCTGCCCATCCCGAGCTGGTCGTTCTCGTGCTGGCGGATCGGGAAGATGTCGTGCACGAGGTGGCCGTCCTGCTGCGTGGCCCAGCCGAAGGGCTCCCCGAGCAGCGCCGAGTACAGCATGAGCAGCAGCTCCTCGGGGAACTCCGGGCCGGGCCGGCCGCGGCCGCGCCAGTGGTCGGGCGTGGGGCCGATGCGCTGCTGGTCGAAGTCGTGCCCGCGGATCACGGTGTGGCCGTGCCGGTCGCCCAGCTTGAACTCGCGCAGGAAGTCCTGCACGCCCTCGGGCAGCCGGGCCGCGAGCCGCGGCAGTTCGTGCAGCAGGACGGGGTCGCCGAAGGACGGGTAGGAGGCGGCCAGTTCGAGGCTGAGCTCCGCGATGGCGGAGGCCTCGTCGGCCGTCAGGGTGTAGCCGGGCGTGGACTGGTCGGTGAGGTTCGACATGCCAACTCTCGCTGAGTGGTCGGGGATGGTTGCTGCCCGCGTACGGCCGGAGCCGGGACGGCGGGCCCTCGGGTGGTGCGGTGTCGGACGGGTGGTCAGCGCCGGGAGGCCCGGCGCTCGGCGAGCGCTCCGGCGAGCAGCCGGGGCGTCGGCGAGGCGAAGAGGGCGCTCGCCCGCAGTCCGGCGGCGGCCGGGTCCGATTCGCGCAGCCGCGCCAGCAGGCGCATGGCGAGCAGCGACTGGCCGCCGTGGTCGAAGAAGTTGTCGTCGGGGCCGAGCGCGGGAACGCCCAGAACCTCGCGGAAGAGGGCGAGCACGGGATCCGGCGGCTCCACGGGCTCCCGGGAGGGGGCCGCGGCCGGGTCCGGGACGGGCGCCCCGGCCGGCCGGCCGGCCCGGGCGGCCGCCGCCCAGGCGGACAGCAGGCGCTTGTCCACCTTGCCGTGCGCGTTCTTCGGCAGGACCGCCACCCGGTGGAGCACCCGCGGGACCGCCCAGTCGGGCAGCTGTGCCTCCAGCGGCGCCACGAGCGCGTCCCGGTCGCCGCCCGTCAGCCGTACCGCCTCGCCGGGCAGCGGCGCGGCCGCCGGGTCCGTCGGAACGGTGAAGGCCCACAGTGCGGTTCCGGACGCCGGGTCGGGGAAGACCACCGCCTGGTCCACCCCGGGCAGCTCGCACAGGGCGCGCTCCACGCGGGCCGGCTCCAGCCGGTGCCCGCGGATCTTGACCTGGTCGTCGACCCGGCCGAGGAAGACCAGCTGCCCGTCGGCGTCGATCCGCCCCAGGTCACCCGTGACGTACAGCCGGGCGCCGGGTTCGGCGGCGTACGGGTCGGCGACGAAGCGGCGGGCGGTGGCGGCCTCGTCGTCGAGGAACCCGCGGGCCAGCAGCGGGCCGCCGATGTGGATCTCCCCGGTCTCGCCGTCCGGCACCGGGCGGCCGCCGCGCCGGATGCTGATCTCCACGTCCCGCAGGGGCGTGCCCAGCGGCACCTCCTCGGCGTCGGACGGCAGCAGCCCGGTGTAGAAGGTGGAGCTGACGGTGCATTCGGTCAGCCCGTAGACGTGGGCCAGGGCGGCCGGCTGCCGCGCCTGCCACGCGCGGTAGGGGCGAGGATCCATCCGCTCGCCGCCCACCACGACCGTGCGCAGCGCCGCCGGGGTGGCCGTGCCGTGTGCGGTGAGCCAGCGGGCGTACTCCAGCCAGTACTGGGTGGACAGTTCGACCATGGTGGTCCGTGTCCGGTCCAGGGCGGCGTGCAGCTCCTCGGCGTCCAGGGCGCGGGTGTCCTCCCGGCACACCACGGCCGCGCCGGCGGCGAACGCCGGGAACACCTCCTCGATCACCACGTCGAAGCCGAGGGAGGCGACCTGGAGCCAGCGGTCGTGCGGAGTCAGCCCGAGCCGCTCGGCGACCGCCGACGCGAACCGGCGCAGGGCGTCCCGCCCGACGACCGTGCCCTTGGGCCGGCCGGTCGAACCAGAGGTGAACAGCACGTACGCCACGTCGGACCCGCCGGCCGTCCGTGCCGGCCGCGCCGCCGCCGGCGCTGCCGCGCCGGCGGCGGTGTCCGGGCCGGCCGGTGCGTACGCCCCTTGTGGCGCGTGCCCTCCGTCGCCCAGCCACACCGCGGCCGCCGTACGGTCCACCAGTGCCGCGCGGGCCGCGGGCGGCAGCCGGTCGTCGAGGACGGTGAACCCCGCCCCGGCCTTGAGCGCCGCCAGCATGCCGAGCACGGTACGGGCGGGATCGCCGAAGGCCAGGCCCACGAGCTTCCCCGGCCCGGCCCCGCGCGCCGCGAGTCCGGCCGCCCAACCGTCGGTGAGCCGGTCCGCGTCCCGGTAGGACAGCTCCCGGTGCGGGGTCACGAGTGCGGGCCGGGCGGCGTGGTCGCGGACCGAGCGGTCCCACAGGTCGAGCACGTCGGGTGCGGCCGCGTCGGGTGCGGCGGCGTCGGGTTCGGCCGCGTCGGGTTGGGCCACGGCGGTCACCGGCCGCCCCCGCGGGAGCGCAGGAACTCCGACAGCCCGGCGAGGCCGGCCCGGAAGCCCTCCCGGGGGCCGCCGAAGCCGAGCCGGGCGCCGTGTGGCGCGCCGAAGGCCGTACCGGGCACGAGCAGGGTGCGGTGGCGGGCGAGCAGTTCCAGGCAGAACCGCTCCACCGCCTCCGGGCCCGCCGCCGCCCGCTCCAGCTCGCGGAAGACCGGCAGCGCGCACACACCGCCCTCCGGCGGGGTCCAGCGGACCAGGTCCTCGTGCTCGGCCATCCACTGCATGAGGTACGCGAGGTTGTCCCGGGCCTCGGCCGCCCGTGCGCCGATCAGCTCGTCCGCGTGCCGCATGGCCCGCTCGGCGACCAGCTCGACCAGCGGCGAGAGGAACAGCGTGGTCCGGTCGCGCAGCGGGAAGGTGGCGGTGATCAGCTCCTTCGGCGCGATGGCCCAGCCCACCCGGAGGCCCGGCAGGCCGAAGGTCTTGGAGAAGGTGCCGTAGGACACCGTGTCGCCGCCGTCGGCCCCGGGGTCGGCGAGCACCTCCCAGCGGTGGGCGATCTCGGCGGTGGCGGCGTCCCAGACCAGCACGGCCCCGGCCTGCGCGGTCTGCTCCTTCAGGGCCTTCAGACCCTGCGGGGACAGCGTGGCGCCGGTGGGGTTGTGCGGGAAGTTGACGACCACCGCCGCGGTGCCGGGCGTGACCAGTGCGGTCAGCACGCCGGGGTCGATCTCCCCGTCGCGCACCGCCTGCGCCGGCAGCTCGGCCACCTCGCAGCCGGCCGCCCGGGGGTAGTGGCCCAGCGAGTGGTAGATGCCCTGCTGGACGACCACCCGGTCTCCCGGGTGCAGCAGGGCGCCCAGCGTCAGCGCGATGGCCTCGCTGGAGCCGTGGGTGACCAGCACCCGGTCGGCGTCGCCGCCGGCGTAGCGGTCGGCGACGGCCTGGCGGATGCCGGCCCCGCCCTGGGAGACGCTGTCGTCCATGACGATCGCGTCGAGGGCCGCGGCCGGGATCCGGCACACCTCGCGTATCTCGGCGAAGGTGTACGGGTGGACTCCGCTGGAGCTGATGTCGTGGATGTCGGGGCCGAGGTGCCGGCGGTACCACTCCTCCAGTACCGGAGGTTCTTCACGCCGTGGACGGAGACTGCTCATGGCTTTGCGACTGTCCCTTCCCTACCCCTGACGGGTTTCCCGCCACCACCGCTGCCCGGAGAGCGGGAGCGTGTCGATGGGGTCGTAGTAGTGGTACGAACCGCTGTGGGCGTCCGGATCCGCCGCCTCCAGCGGGGTGAGATAGCTCTTGCTCCAGTGCGACACCCCGAGCTCGCGGTCGTAGGAGTCGGCCTGGTCCACCCACCGCTTGCCGGCCATCGGCACGTCGCAGACGATGCGCGGGGTGGCGAACCCCGGGAGGTAGCCCATGATCTGTCGCTGGATCGCCTGCGCCCGGTGCAGGGGCACCCGCCAGTGCTCGGCGTTCGGGATCATGTCGCACATGTAGAAGTAGTACGGAGTGGTGCCGGCGTGGTCGGCGAGCGCGAAGCACAGGTCGAGCAGGTCGTGCGCGCTGTCGTTGACCCCGCGCATCAGCACCCCCTGGTTGCGGACGTCGTGCAGGCCGGCGCCCAGCAGCGCCCAGGCCGCCCGCGCCACCCCGGGCGTCACCTGCTGGGCCGCGTTGGCGTGGGTGTGCAGCGCGATCCGCACGCCGCGGGAGCGGGCCGTGCGGGCGATGCGCTCCACGCCGTCGAGCACCGGGCCGGAACTCCAGTGCTGGGGCAGGCCGATCAGGCCCTTGCTGGCGAGGCGGATGTCGCGGATCGAGTCGATCTCCAGCAGGCCGTCGACGAACCGCTCCAGCCGCGGCCAGGGCAGGTTGGCCAGGTCGCCTCCGGAGACCACCACGTCCCGGATGCCGGGGGAGGCGCGCAGGTGCTCCAGGATCCGCTCGGCACGGTCGACGGGCTTGAGCCGGAGCCTGTTCTTGGCGACCTGGGGCGTGGAGTTGCCCACCAGGTCCATCCGGGTGCAGTGCCCGCAGTACTGGGGGCAGGTCGAGAGCAGTTCCGCCAGCACCTTGGTGGGGTAGCGGTGGGTGAGCCCCTCGACCACCCACATGTCCTGTTCGTGCAGCGAGTCCCGGCTGGCCATCGGGTGCGAGGGCCAGTGCGGGTGCCGGTCCGAGAACACCGGCAGCATGTAGCGGCGCACCGGGTCGTCGTAGAAGGCCTTGGTCAGCTCTCCGGGGCGGGCTGCGGCCGCCTCCGGGGCCATGGTGTTGACCATCTGGGGCGGCAGCAGCACCGACATGGTCGCGCGGTGCTTGCGGTCCTGTTCCCAGTCCTCGTAGAACTCCTCGTCGAGCAGGTCGCCGACGACGGCGCGCAGTCCTTTCGCGTCCTTGACGCAGTGGGCGCGCTGCCACTGCGGGTCCGCCCACTGGGCTTCGGTGACATCCCGCCATCCGGGGAAGCGGCGCCAGTCCGGTTCCACGAGGGGGGTGCTCCGGTACGCGTAGACGCCTTCGATTGCCGCTGATTCCGTCTGGCTGCGTGCTGTGTCCACCAACCCGCCACCCATTCCCGTCGCTTTCGGCCGTATCGCCTGACGGCAACCGATCTTGCAGAGCCCCGGAGTTGTACACGAGGGCCGGTTGTACGGGGCGCAAGGGATGTTCGGCCCTGTACAACGCCCCGCCGCAGGCGGATGGTTGTACGGGGCACCGAACGGGCGCCGCCTCGGGCGGCAGGACGCCGCGTGCCGGCAAGCGGAACGCACGGGAAACGTGTCCGGACGCCCCGGCCCGGCGGGCAGGTTAGGGCAGCCTTATTCAGACGAACCGGCCGTCCGGTGGCCGGATTCCTCGGCTGGCGATTGATCGATATGTCAGTGGCATGTACCAATGTCCGACAGGTCCCGGTGAGCCGGGCCCCGGGTTTTACGGGGTCCCGGCGACCGGTCGTCACGCCGGTGCGCCCGTCGGCCACCCGGTTGTACGGCGCGACGAGAACCCGCGCTTCGCTCACACCATCCATCACCAGGGGAGAAGCATGCCCAGGCCAGAGCGGTTGTTGGACCCCATGGCAGGACCGCTGGAGGAGTTCGCCCACGAACTGCGCGGGCTGCGCAGGCAGGCGGGGAACCCCTCGTACCGGACCATGGCGAAGCGCGCCCACTACTCCGTGGCCACCCTCGCCGAGGCGGCCCGCGGACTGCACAAACCCTCCTTGAAGGTGACGCTCGCCTACGTGGCGGCGGCGCCGGCGGGGGCGGCGCCGCCGCGCGCCGCCCCGCCGCGGACGCGCTGACCGCCGGCGAACGGGCGGAACTGCGCCGGCTGCGCAGCGAGGTGGAGGAGCTGCGGCACGCCAACGCGGTGCTGAAGGAGGCATCCGCGATCTTCGCCGCGGATCTCCGCACAAAGTCCCAGGTCGTGTACAACCCGGCGGACCGACAAGATCCGTTGCCGTGACCGGACGCCGAGCGCCCCGACGGGCCCGCGGCGGAACCGGAGGATCCCGACCGACCTTTGGGGACTGACCATGCGTGTGCTCGGAGTCAACGGCTGGCCCGGTGCCAGCCACGACGGTGCCGCCTGCCTCGTCGTGGACGGCGACGTCGTCGCCCTGGCCGAGGAGGAACGCTTCACCCGCCACAAGCACGCCTACGGGGAGGCACCTCTCAACGCCGCGGCCTACTGCCTCGCCGAGGGCGGTCTCACCCTGGACGACATCGACGTGGTCGCCCACGGGTGGGACCTCCCCGCCCTCTTCGCCGACCGGGGCCTGGACTGGTTCGACAGCGACGCCGAGGCCCTCGAACACCTGCTGCCCAAGAAGCTGTTCCCGCGCGGCAGGGACCCCCGGCTGACTTTCGTCGGCCACCACACCGCCCACGCCGCCAGCGCCTACCTCCTCTCCGGCCGCGACCGCGGCGCGATCCTCGTCCTCGACGGCCAGGGCGAGAACGAGAGCACCACGCTCGCCGTCGGCATCGACGGCGAGATCAAGACACTGCGCGCGCACACCCCCGGCTGGTCGCTGGGATACTTCTACGCCGCCGTATGCGCGTACGCCGGCCTCGGCGCCGACAACGCCGGCAAGATGATGGGCCTGGCCTCGTACGGAACCCCCGGCGACCTCACCTTCGGCGGCGCCTTCTGCTTCACCGACGAGGACTTCACCATCGGCGCGGTCCCGCCCGACCTGCGTTCCACGGGCAGCACCGACGAGGAGACGGCCACCATCCGGCACTGGCTGGAGCACCTGGAGAAGGCCCTCCCGGACGCCCCCAACCGCAGCACGCGCCGCTTCGACCCGGTCACCGGCCGCTTCGCCAAGACCACCGCCCGGGACCCGTTCGAGTACCGCGACATCGCCGCCACGGCACAGGCCGCCCTGGAGCGGGCCGTCATGGGCCTGGTCCGGGGCCTGCTCCGGGAGACCGGTGAGACCACCCTGATGATCGCCGGCGGGGTCGGGTTCAACGCCACCCTCAACGGCAAGATCATGCGGATGCCGGAGGTCCGGGACCTCTTCGTCCAGCCCCTGGCCGGCGACCAGGGGGTCTCGCTCGGCGCCGCGGTCTGGGCCGCCGCCCGGGAGGGCGACCGGATCAAGCCCATGAACGGCTCCGTCGCCTGGGGCCCGCAGTGGTCCCCGGACCGGATCCGCCAGGTGCTCGACGCCTCCGGAACCGCCTACACCGAGCCCTCGGACATCGCTGCCGCCACCGCCGGGGTCCTGGCCGCCGGCGGGGTCTCCGGCTGGTTCCAGGGCCGCGCCGAGGGCGGACCCCGGGCCCTGGGCCACCGCAGCCTGGTCGCCGTACCCGACCCCGAGTCCACCCGCGACCGCGTCAACGTCCGCATCAAGGACCGCGAGGCGTGGCGCCCGTTCGCGCCGAGCATGCAGGAGGAGGCCGCCGAAGCCCTCATCGGCACCGCGACCCCGCTGCCGTACATGATCGTCACCACGCCGGTGACCGAGGCCGGGGCCGCGGCCATGCCGGCCGTCGTCCACAGCGACCGCACCACCCGCCCCCAGACCGTCTCCGCCGCCGTCGACCCGCTCTACCACCGCCTCATCGGCGAGGTCGGCCGCCACACCGGCACCGCGGTCATCATGAACACCTCCTTCAACGGCCGTGACGAACCGGTCGTGTGCACCCCCGCCGACGCGCTCGCCACCTTCCACCGGCTGCCCCTGGACGCCCTCGCCCTCGGCCCGTTCCTCGTCCGCCGCCCCGCCGGATTCCCGGGGGAGGCCGGCGCGTGACCACCCCCGTACGGCCGGCGGACCCCGAAGCCGCACCCGCCCCCGCCGGACGGCGGTCGCGGGGGCGGGGCGGCCGGCGGGGCCGCCCCGACCGCCGCGGAGGTGTACGACCGGCTCGCCGACTGGCTCGCCGAAGCGGTCCTCGCCCCCGACGCGGACCTCACCGCCCCGCTGCGCGACCTCGGCGTGGACTCCCTCGACCTGATCCGCACCGCCCGCCGCATCGAAGCCGGCTTCGGCGTCCAGGTGCAGCTGCGCGAGCTGGCCGGCCCCGAGCTGACCGCCGCCCGCCTCGCCGAGCTCGTCGCCGACCGGGCCGCCCGGCGCGGCGGCGCCGAGGCCACCCCGCCCGGCACCGCCCAGGGCCCCGTCGTCCTCACCCCCGCCCAGGAACAGGCCTGGGAGGAGCAGACGGGCGACCGCGGCCACTGGAACCAGGCCCTGCTGTTCACCACCCGGGCGGGCATCGACCCGGAGCTGTTCGCCGAGGCCGTCCGGCGGCTCGTCGCCGGCCACGCCTCGCTGCGCCTGGCCGTCGAGGACCGCCCCGCCCGGCGGCCCCGGCAGACCGCCGCCGCCCTGGCCACCGACGGCCCCCCGGAGGCGGCCCTCGGCTCGGTGCTCGACACCGTCGACGTCAGCGAAGTCGCCGACGCGGACCTGTCGGCCGCGATCACCCTGCGGTGCGCGGTCGAGCAGCGCTCCCTGGACCCCGCAGCCGGCCGCACGACCCGTTTCGTACGCTTCGACGCCGGCCCGTCCCGCCCCGGCCGGCTGCTGATCACCGTGCACCAGATGGCCGTCGACATGGTCTCGTGGTCCGTGCTCCTCGCCGACCTGGAGGAGGTGTACACGGCGCTGGAGGCGGGCCGGCACGACGTGTGGCCGACCGAGGGCACCACCTACCCGGAGTGGGCCCGGGCCCTCGCCGCCCACGCCCGCACCCCCGAGGCGGAAGACGAGGCCGAGTGGTGGACGGAGGTGGCCCGCACCCCCGCCACCCTGCCCCCGGACCACCCGGTCGCGGACCCGCGGGCGGTGAACACCGCCGCCACCGCCGCCACCCACCGGGAGGAGTTCCCCGAGGGCCTCACCGCCCGCCTCCACGCGGCGGCCCGCACCCACCGGGCCCACCCCGGCGACCTCGTCCTGCACGCCCTCGGGGAGGTGCTCGCCGAACGGCTCGGCGAGCCGGCGGTGCGCCTGGACGTCCTGCGCCACGGCCGGGAGGAGAGCGTGGGGGACACCCGGCTGTCCCGCACCACCGGCTGGTTCACCACCACCGTCCCGGTCCGCCTGGACCTCGCCCCCGGCACCCCTGCCGAACGCCTCGCCCGGACCGTCGGCCACCTCGCGGCCCTCCCCGGCGGCGGCGTCGGCCACGGCGCGCTCGCCCGGCACGGCCGGCCGCGGATCGCCGCCGCCCTGCGCGCCGCCCCGCCCAGCGACGTCTCCTTCGACTTCGAGGGCGACGACGCCGACAGCCTGCCGCTGGGCACCCTCCTGCCGGACACGGCCCCGGAACCGGTCGGCGACATCACCGCCGGGCACTGGACGCGCCCGCACCCGATCGAGGTGATCGCCACCACCGAGGACGACACCCTGCGCGTCGAGTGGTGGTACTCCACCGCCCTGCACGAGGAGGCGACCGTCCGCGCGCTGGCCACCCGCCACCGGGCCGCCCTCACCGCCCTCCTCGACGCCCTGGCCGGGCCCGGCGCGCCCGGCGCACCCGGCGCCCCCACCCGCTGAACCCCGACGGACGGACCGGAAGACGCCTGCCATGATCCTGCCCAGCGTGCTGGACCCCTTCTTCGCCATCGCCCGCTCGGACCCGGACCGGCCCGCCGTGGTCGACAACGGGGTGACCGTCGGCTACGGCCAACTGGCCCGCTGGGCAGGGGCGGTGGCCGACCTCGTCACCACCCGCACACCGGCGGGCGCACCCCCGGTGGCCGTCCACGCACACCACAGCGTCCGCGACATCGCGGCCGTCCTCGGCATCCTCGCCGCCGGCCGCGGCTACGTCCCGGTCGCCGACGGACCCGAAGGCCACGCCGAGCGGGCCCTGCACGCCCTCGGCTGCCGCGAACTCGTCGCCACCGCCGAGACCGGCCGGCTGCCCGCCCTCGACCGCGTCCTGCGCCCCAACTGGGGCCCGTCCCGCGCCCCGCTGCGCGAGGCCGGCGAACCGGTACGGGCGCAGGACCCCGCCTACGTCCTGTTCACCTCGGGCTCCACCGGAGCCCCCAAGGCGGCCGCCGTCCCGCACAGGGCCCTGCACGCCGTGCTGCCCCACCTGATCCGGCAGTACGGCGCCGGACCCGGCACCGTCGCCCTCAACCTCCACCGGCTGGACGGCGACACCAGCCTGGAGGAGATCCTCCCGCCCCTGCTGACCGGCGGGCTCGTCGTCCTCGACGAGGACGGCGAGGCGGACCTCGACCGCGTCCTGGCCGACAACGAGGTCACCCTCGTCAACCTGCCCGTCGACTACTGGCACCAGTACACCGGACACCTGCTGGACACCGGCCGGGCCCTGCCCCCCACCCTGGAGACCGTCGTCGTCGGAGGCGAGGCCGTCCGCGCCGACATGCTCCAGCGCTGGCGCCGACTGGCCGCGCACGACGTCGTCCTGCTCAACACCTACGGCTCCACCGAGACCGCGCTGGTCACCCACACCGCGGTCCTCGCCGGCCCCGGAGCGCCCGAGGACTTCCCCGACGGGGTGCCGATCGGCCGCCCGCTGCCGTCCGTACGCCAGGCCGTGGTGCCCGGGGCCGACGCCCAGGACGGCCCCGGCGAACTCCTCGTGGCCGGGCCCCAGCTGGCCACCGGATACGTCGACGACCCGGCGCGCACGGCCGCGCGGTTCGTCGAGGCCGACCCCGGCGGCGGCACCGACCGCTGGTACCGCACGGGCGACCTCGTCACCGAGTGCGCCGACGGCGCGCTCGTCTTCCACGGCCGCGTCGACCACCAGGTCAAGATCCGCGGCCACCGCGTGGACCTCCTCGACGTCGAGGAGGCCGTCGGCCGGCTCCCCGGCGTGACCGCGGTCGCCGCCGCCGAGCACACCAAGGGCGACCACACGGTCCTGATCGCCTTCGTCGTCCTCGCACCCGAGGCGACCGGACCGGCCGCCCCCGGAGCGCAGGCAGGGCCTGCCCCGGGCGCGGCGACCGCGGCCGGGAAGGAGACGGCCGGCGCCCCGGGCCCGCAGGAGGCCGCCGCGGCGCTGCGCGAGCGGCTGCGCGGCGCCGTCCCCGAGCCGTTCGTCCCCGACCGGATCGTCGCCGTGCCCGCCCTGGTGCACACCCGCACCGGCAAGGTCGACCGCGCCGGCACCCGGGACCGGTACCTGTGAGGAACCGACTCTTCGACGCCTCGGTCGCACCACCCGCCGTCCCCGAGGCGGACGCCCGCGGCCCCTGGGCCTACCTGTGGTGGCTGGTGCGGATCCGGCCCCGGCCGCTGGTCCTCGCCGCCGTCCTCGGCGCCCTGTGGATGGTCCCCCTCGCGCTGATCCCCCTCGTCATCGGACGGGCCATCGACGAAGCCGGGCGCGACGCCGGCCAGACCGGGCTCCACCTGTGGTCGCTGCTCGCCCTCGGCCTCGGCGTCCTGCAGGCCCTCGCCGGCGCCGGGCTGATCCAGGCCGCCGTCGGCGCGGAGGCACACGCCCTGTCGGTCACCCACCGCGTCCTGATGCGGCAGGTCGTCAGGCTCGGCGCCACCCTGCGCGGCAAGGCCCGCTCGGGGGACGTCGCCGCCTCCGCCGCGGCCGACGTGGAGAGCATCGGCAACGCCTTCGAGGTCGTCGGCCGCACCGCCGGGGCGGTGGTCGCCGCCGTCCTGGTGGCCGTGGCCCTCACCGTCACCTCACCCGTGCTCGGCCTCGCCGTCCTCATCGGCGTACCCGCCGCCGTCCTCGGCATCGGCCCCCTGCTGCGGCCCCTCCAGGAACGCGACGAGGAGCAGCGCGAACACATGGGCATCGCCACCTCCCAGGCGGGCGACATCGTCGCCGGCCTGCGCATCCTGCGCGGCATCGGCGGCGAGGCCGTCTTCGCCGAGCGCTTCCGGCGCACCAGCCAGCAGGTGCGCCGGGCCGGCGAGTCCGCGGGCCGGATGGAGGCCTGGCTCCAGGCGGCCGGCGTCCTCCTGCCCGGGCTGGTCACCGTCGGCATCGTCTGGTTCGGCGCCCGCCTCGCCCTGGACGGCACGATCACCGCCGGCGAACTCGTCGCGTTCTACGGCGCCTCCGCCTTCCTCACCCTGCCCGTCAGCACCGCCACCGAGGCCGCCGAGACCCTCAGCCTCGCCAAGGTGGCCGCCGGCCGGGTCTGCACCCTCCTGCAACTCACCCCCGGGACCGTCCGACCCGACCACCCCGAACCGCTCCCGCCCGGCGCACTCGCCCTGGCCGACGCCGGCACCGGCATCACCGCCCCGGCGGGCCGCCTCACCGTCGTCACCGCCCCCGCCGACCGCGCCGGCGACCTCGCCGACCGCCTCGGCGGCCCCGGAGCATGCGGCGCCGGGGCGGAGGTCCGGCTCGGCGGCGTCCCCCTGGACCGGGCCGATCCCGCCGAGGTCTCCACCCGGCTGCTGCGCTCCGGCCCCGCCGACATCCTCTTCAGCGGCACCGTGCGGGAGGAGCTGACCGCCGGATCCGCCCGACCCGGCCCGGCCCTGGAACAGGCCCTGTTCGCCGCCGACGCCGCCGATGTCGTCGACTCCCTGCCCGGCGGCCTCGACGCCCGCCTCGACGAGGGCGGCCGCGCCCTGTCCGGCGGCCAGCGCCAGCGGCTGATCCTCGCCCGCGCCCTGCTCGCGGCGCCCGACGTCCTGGTCCTCGAAGACCCCACCGCCTCCCCCGCGCCCCCAGCGTCGCCCCGCGCCCCGCGCGGCCCGCCGGCCGCCGCACGGTGCACCTCACCCCCCGCCCCCCGGGGCGGCGCCCCCGCGCGCGCGACGGTTCGTGTCTCCGGCTGCAGGCGGACGGAGGCGGTGGGGGCTGCCACGACCAGGACGTCGGGCGCCGCGAGCAGGGCGCGGGCGAGGATCAGCCGCTGGCGCTGGCCGCCGGAC
>NZ_RPSE01000209.1:0-10712 GCF_003949955.1 Streptomyces sp. WAC05292 | reverse complement strand
GCGCCGAGGCACGCGGGGCGGGGGGCCCGCAAAGCTGTGACGGGGACGCGTGGCTCGGGCCGGGGCGGCGGCCGTCGCCCGCCTGGGGCGCGCACCGGGGCACCCGTGCGGACGGGTGCCCCGGTATGAGCGGGAGGCATGCAACGACCGTAGACCCGGCCCGTTTCATGCGTCCAATGCACAGAATCGCGATAATCGATCCACTGGCGCATCAGCGCTGCTCAGGAGGGCGCATGTCAACGAACCGTTACGAAGAAGACATGGCCGTGACAGGTTTGCTGGCCCCGCGGCTGGCGTACTTCGCCGCGGTCGCCCGCCACGAGCACGTCACGCGCGCCGCCCACGAGCTCGGCGTCCCGCAGTCGACCCTCTCGCGGGCCATGGTCCGGCTCGAACAGGACCTGGGCGTCGCCCTGTTCGCGCGCCGCGGCCGAACCGTCGCGCTGACCACGGCCGGGCGGACCTTCCTCGCCTCCGCGGAGAAGGCCCTCGCCGAGATCGCCCGCGCCGCCGGATCCGTCCAGCAGGACGCCGACCCCGCCCACGGCAAGGTGGCGTTCGGCTTCCTGCACACCCTCGGCCCCGAGACCGTACCCGGTCTGATCCGCGCCTTCCGCGCCGACCACCCGGGCGTCCGCTTCTCCCTCGTCCAGAACTACGGCGAGGCGATGCTGGAGCGGCTGCGCGCCGGCGAGCTCGACCTGTGCCTGACCTCGCCGCTCCCCGACGCCCCCGACCTCGTGGCCCGCCGCCTCGACGAGCAGCGCCTGCGCCTGGTCGTCCCCGACGACCACCGCCTCGCCGGCCGCAAGCGCATCCGCCTCGCCGAGGCCGCCGAGGAGGTGTTCGTGACCCTGGAGCCGGGCTACGGCCTGCGCCGCATCACCGACGACCTGTGCGCGGAGGCCGGGTTCGCCCCGCGCGTGGCGTTCGAGGGCGAGGAGGCCGAGACGCTGCGCGGCCTGGTCGCCGCCGGCCTCGGGGTGGCCCTGCTGCCGCCGCCCGCGGTCCCCCGGCCGGGGGTCGTCGAGCTGACGGTGACCGCGCCGCGGGCCGTCCGCGAGATCGGCGTCGCCTGGCTCGACGGCCACCCCGACACCCCGCCGGTCGCGCAGTTCAAGCGGTTCCTGCTGTCGCGGCGCGGACGGCTGATCCCGGAGTGGCACGCCCCGGTTCAGGAGCCGGCCGCCGGCCCCTCCGCGACCGCTCCCGCCTCCGCTCCCGCCGCGGAGCCGGGCCCGGCCGCCGAGAGCAAGTAGCCCGCCTGGAAGCGGGACTTGGCGCCGACCGCCCGCATGATCCCGGCGATGTGGCGCTGGCAGGTCCGCTCCGACATGCCGAGCCGGCGCGCGATGACCTTGTCCTCCAGCCCTTCCGACAGCAGCCGTACGATCGTCTGCCGCAGCTCGTCCGAGAGCGTCCGGGCGGCCTCCGGGCTGACCGTGGTGGGGAACGGCTCCGCCTTCAGCCAGGACCGCTCGAAGGCGGAGGCCATGAAGTGCACGACGCTCGGCTCCCGCACCACCAGGGCGGCCCCGGTGCGGTCGGGCACCGCCATCAGCCCCGTGTGCCCGTCGAAGATCAGCATCCGCATCAGCCCGTCGCCGAGGGTCCGCACCTGCGCGCCGAGCGCCGTCACCCGCTCCACGTACGCGGCCGTGGGCCGGGAGTAGCGCGCCGTGTGCTGGTAGATCGTCCGCATCCGGACCCCGCGCGCCAGCAGCGACTCGTCCCGCCCGATCGCCTCCTGGAGGGTCTCCTGGGGGCGGGCGCCGCCCGGCTGCGAGGTCAGCAGCTCGCGCTCGCAGCCGGCGGCCAGCTCGGTGATCAGCGCCCGTACCGCCCCGAGGTCGGTGACCGTCTCCAGATCGCAGCTCCCGGGCCCGGTGCGCTCGCGCAGGGCCGCCCCGGCCTCGTACGCCGGCACCAGCGCCTCCAGCCTGCCGCGCAGCCGGTCCATCTCGTCGTGGGTCTCCCGGACGAGCAGCGCCAGCGGGGCGAGCGCCCGGGCGGCCGCCGCGCGCGGGGCGACGGCGCACCACCGCTCGCCGCCGCTGCCGGGGGCCCGCTGGAGGAGGTGGGCGGCGGCCAGCTCGGCGACGGCGGCCGCGGTCCCGGCCCCGAGGGCGGCGGTCGCCTCGGCGGGGGCGAAGGAGTGCCGCTCGACGGCGTACGCGTACAGGCGACGGGCGGCGGGGCTCAGTTCGCCTCCGGCGGCGGGTGCGGGTTCCTCGGCGGGCATGTGCGTATTCGTCCCGGATTGCTGCTGTTCGTAAACCCCTCGTGTTCCCGCAAGGCGGCAAGACGACCCCCGGCCTGGCGGACTCCAGGCGTCCGGAACCGGCAGAGTGGGGGCACCGGGAGGGGGAAGCGCGGATCGGCGGGATGGTGCGCGGACGGCCGACGACCACGGCGGTCCGCATCCTGCCCGGCCGCGTCCCGCCGTACGGCGGCCGCCCGGTGCGCAGGTGCGCGTACGGCGGTGGCCGCACCCGGCAGCCCGGGGCCGTCCGACCGAGAGGGGGCGGAACGGCCGGCCCGCGGTGGACCGGTGCGGCCGCCGCCGCCCCATGGCGCGGGCGTCAGCCGCCGGCCGACTGCGCGTAGCCGGCGAAGCCGGTCCAGTCGACGACCCGGCAGGGCTCGTCGCCGAGGACCCAGGCGTCGTGCCCCGGCGCGATCTGCATGAAGTCGCCCGCCTCGTAGTCGTCCGACTCGCCGTCGTCCATGACGACGTGCATCCGCCCGCTCACCACGTACCCGGTGTGCGCGGACTGGCAGCTGTCGGTGCCGGCGAGCGGCTTGACGTGCTCCGACCAGCGCCAGCCCGGCTCGAAGACGGCGCGGCCGACGGCTCCGCCCTCGACCTGGATCAGGTCGAGCCGGCCCGTGCCGTCCACGAAGGGCCGCGTCTCGTCGGCCTTGTCGAAGTTCCTGCGGACCATGGCCATGCCCATCGCCTCCCGGAGCGCGCTGCCCCCGAGTCCTCTTCCACTCTACGCCGCGGCCTTGCGCTCAGCTCCGCAGCGAACGGCCGAACCCCGAGGCCAGCGGCATGCGCAGGCCGAGCGGCGGCGGTGCGGCCAGGGCGTCGGCCACGGGCCGGGACCAGCGGGCGCACAGCACCGCCCCGAGGACGAAGTCCACGGCGAGGGAGACCACTTCGGACCGGTGCTCCCGTAACCGGTGGCCGTCGGAGTGCACCTCGAAGCGGCAGGTCGCCCGGTTCGCCTTCTTCGCGCGCTCGGCGAGCCGGAAGGAGGACTCCGGGTCGCTGTGCGAGTCGTTCGTCCCGTGCACGAGGAGCACCTGCCGGCCGGAGAGCTGCTTCACCGGTTCGGGCGAGTCCGGGTCCGCGGCCGGACCGAGCGAAGGGGCCAGCGCGACGACGCAGTTGACGGCCTCGTGGCCCGCGGCGAGCAGCGCCGCCCGGCCGCCCCCGCCGTACCCGGCGAGGCAGACCGGGACGTCTCCGTAGCGGCGCACGGCCTCGTCCGCGGCCCAGCGGGCGTCCTGCTCGCGGGAGCCGCGGCCGCCGTAGGCGAGCGTGTGCACCACCAGGCCGTCCGCCCCGCCCGCCCGGGCCAGGGCCCGCGCGAGCGCGGGCACCGGGCCGGGCGCCCACCGGGACCCGCCCGGGAGGAGGAGCACCACGCCGTTGACCGTCGAGACCGAGCCGTTCGCGCCGGACGCCCGCCCCAGGCGGGCCCCGCGCGCCGGCGGCGCAAGATGTGACATGGCGGAACAGTCTCAGACTGACAGGTGTACGCAACCCCCTCCGTACGGTCTCTGTTGGATATCGGAGCCTCACGCCGCCCACGCGCTCTACGCGCGTAGGAGTTAGAGTGCGCAGATGACGAGCGAGACCTCCAACCCGCCCACTCCGGACCAGATCCGCCGTGCCCCGAAGGTGCTGCTCCACGACCACCTCGACGGCGGACTGCGCCCCGGCACGATCATCGAGCTGGCGCGCGCGACCGGCTACGACAAGCTGCCCGAGACCGACGCCGACAAGCTGGGCACCTGGTTCCGGGACGCCGCCGACTCCGGCTCCCTGCCCCGCTACCTGGAGACGTTCGCGCACACCTGCGCCGTCATGCAGACGAAGGAGGCGCTCTTCCGGGTCGCCGCCGAGTGCGCCGAGGACCTCGCCGAGGACGGCGTCGTCTACGCCGAGGTCCGCTACGCCCCCGAGCAGCACCTGGAGGCGGGCCTGACCCTCGAAGAGGTCGTCGAGGCCGTGAACGACGGCTTCCGCGAGGGCGAGCGCCGCGCGAGGGCCGCCGGGCGCCGCATCCGCGTCGGCGCCCTGCTCACCGCGATGCGCCACGCCGCCCGCGCGCTGGAGATCGCCGAGCTCGCCAACCGCTACCGCGACAACGGCGTCGTCGGCTTCGACATCGCCGGCGCCGAGGCGGGCTTCCCGCCCACCCGCCACCTCGACGCGTTCGAGTACCTCAAGCGCGAGAACAACCACTTCACGATCCACGCGGGCGAGGCCTTCGGCCTGCCGTCGATCTGGCAGGCCCTCCAGTGGTGCGGCGCCGACCGCCTGGGCCACGGCGTGAAGATCATCGACGACATCGAGGTCGCCGAGGACGGCTCCGTCACGCTGGGGCGCCTCGCCTCGTACGTCCGCGACAAGCGCATCCCCCTGGAGATGTGCCCGACGTCGAACCTCCAGACCGCCGCGGCGGCCTCGTACGCCGAACACCCGATCGGACTGCTACGGAAGCTGCACTTCCGCCTGACGGTCAACACCGACAACCGGCTGATGAGCGGCACCAGCATGAGCCGCGAGTTCGAGCACCTGATCGAGGCCTTCGGCTACACGCTCGACGACATGCAGTGGTTCACCGTCAATGCGATGAAGTCCGCGTTCATTCCTTTCGATGAACGACTCGCGATGATCAACGACGTCATCAAGCCGGGTTATGCGGAGCTGAAGTCGGAATGGCTGTTCCGGCAGACCGCCTCCACCAGCGGTTCTGTGGGAACCCAGGCCACGGCCTGACGAAAGCGGGGCGCCCGGGAAGAGCAATTCCCGGGCGCTTCTTCGTATTTCCCGATGTTTGCGGGCGCCGGTTTGCAGTGGCTAGGTTGCGGAGCCGCCCAGTTCCCCGTCGCAAGGACATCCTTCATGAAGAAGTCAGCCGCCAAGATGCTCGGTGCCGCCGCCATGGGTGCCGCCTTCGCCGCCGCCGCTGCCGGAACCGCCTCGGCGACCCCCGCCGTCGGCCTCACCGACGCGCTCGGCACCGCCACCGGCGCCCTCCAGGGACTCACCAGCCAGCAGCAGGTCAACGCGGACGGCCAGGAGTCCAGCGACCCGGCGGCCCCGGTCGGCGAGCTGGCCAACGCGCTCGGCCCCACCCTCGGCGGCCTCCCGCTGAACGGCGCCCTCGGCGGCTGATCCACCCCGGATCCGTCCCGGGATCCCCTTCGATTCGCAAGCGTGCCCGCGCGGCGCACGCCGGTTCGACCAGGTGTGCGCCGCGCGGTGCCGTGTGCCAGGATCCCCGCCAACCGCCGCCGAGGCCCGGGCGGGACGCGCCCGGCACCGCCGGGGGAGAGGTCACCGGTCATGCGTACGAAGCCACGAACCACCACCGGAGCGGTCGCCGCCGCCCTGCTGCCCGCCCTCGTTCTGGGGGCCGCCGCCTGCAGCAGCGGCCCCGGCGGCGGGAAGACGCCGGACCAGAAGGGCTCCGCCCCCGTCACCGCACCTTCCGGCACGCCCTCCGCGGGCATCCCCTCCACCCCGGCCGCACCGCCGTCCGGCGGCAGCGGGCTGGAGCGCTCCGCCCTGGCCCCGGGCGACCTGCCCGGCTACCAGGTCTCCGCCCAGGGCAAGAACCCGGCCGCCCCCGACGGCCAGCCCCAGGCCGACCGCAGGACCTGCCAGCCCCTCGCCGACATCATGGGCGACAAGCCCGACCCGGCCGCCCGCGAGACCGTCAACCGCGGCATCGGCTCCCAGAAGGAGATCGGCCTCGCGGTCTCCGCCTCCGTCAGCTCCTACGCCGAGCGGGACGCCAAGGCACTCGTCTCGCGGCTGAAGGACGCCGTCGCCGCCTGCGGCACCGGGTTCACGGCCACCGTCCAGAACCAGAGCGGCAGTTACCGCGACGTCCGGGCCGCCGGATACCGCACGGCCGGCGACGACACGGTCAGCTGGACCACCACCGCGGCCGCCCAGGGCGTCTCCGCACACGTCCACGTGGTCGTCGTCCGCGAGGGCGACACGATCGTGCGCCTGATGGCCCTCAACGTGTCGGCCGCCGGGCAGAAGGCGCAGGTGCCGCAGGAGGTCGCCGACAAGCAGCTGGAGAAGGTCCGCCGCGCGGCCTGACCCGCGGGCCGCGGACGCCGGACCGGCCGGGCCGCCGCACCGCCCGGCGGCGGCCCGCCCGTCACCAGGCGGCGGCGGACGGCTTCTCGTTGGGCAGGAGCAGCCACAGCGCCAGATAGATCAGGAACTGCGGCCCGGGCAGCAGGCACGAGACGGCGAATATCAGCCGCATCGTGTTCGCGGACATTCCGAAACGGCGCGCCAGTCCGGCGCAGACGCCGCCGATCCAGCGGCCGTCACGGGGGCGAACAAGGGCGCTCATGGGATCTCCTCCGTCGACATTCACGGTTTTCCCGTGATGCCTCAATACTCCCGCGGCACCGCCGACAGAACGTCGGTCCAAGGTCCGAGCCCGACCCTGGCAATTCTCGGGGTGGACCCCTGAGAGGCCTCGGCCCGCGCCGCCCGCGTGCGCCGCATCCGCGCCCGCGCCGCCGGGACCACCGCTGCGTGCGCCAGCACCACGCCCACCGTGTTCAGGAGCACCGAGTCCACGTCCACGACGCGCCCCGGGACCGAGCTCTGCAGCATCTCGATGCCGATCGAGACGAGCACCCCCGCGGCCGCGGTCCGCACCAGCGACGACCAGGCCGCCAGCGGGGACGGCGCCAGGCTCCCGCCGGCCAGAGGCAGCAGCACCCCGAGCGGGGCCAGCAGCGCCAGGCCCGCGCCGATCCGCCGGGCCGCCGCGACGGGGCCGTTCTCCAGATCGGCGCGGATGCCCTCGAACGGCGTCAGGTTCGCGGCCGCCGCCCACGGCACGTCCAGCGGACGCAGGGTGAGCCAGCCGACGAGGAGCAGGTGGGCGACCAGCAGGGCCCCGCCGAGGAGCCGGAGCCGCAGGTGTAGGGCGGTGGCGGCGCAGTGGCCGACCTCATGACGCTGCACACCACCGTGGACGCAGCCCGCGGCGGCTTCGGTTCCGTATGCCCCCGACCAGGGGAGTCGTATGAGAAGCCGATCGGATGAAAATACGGAGGCTGTGGACGCGCCCCTCCCGGGCACCGGCACGCGTCACGCACAGTGAGCGCCACGCGACGCATACCGGATGCCGCGGAAGGAGAGCGCCATGCCCGGACCCCGAAGAGACCGCCGCGGCCCCGCCCGGCCCGGCCGGCCCGCCCGCCGGATCGCCGCCCTCGTCGGGGCGCAGGTCCTGGCGGCAGCCCTCGCCGGGCTCGGCGCGCTCCCGGCCCACGCGGCGGACACGGCGGGCGCGGCCGCGACCTGTTTCGGCGCGGCCGCCACCGGCACCCGCGGCACGCCCGGGGACGACGTCCTCATCGGAACGGCCGGGCGGGACGTCCTCGACGGCGGCGACGGCAACGACCTCATCTGCGGCCTCGGCGAGGGCGACGTCCTGATCGGCGGCGCGGGCGAGGACAGGATCGCGGGAGGGGCGGGCGACGACCAGGCCGACGGCGGCCCGGGCGCCGACCTGATCGTCGGCGACGACGCGGCCTGGGCCGGCGGGGCCTCCGGTCCGACGGGCCGGGACCACCTCGTCGGCGGCGGCGGGCCAGACACCATTGTCGGCGACCACTTCGCCGTGCAGGGCACGGCCGACGGCGCCTCCGCCGACCTGCTCTTCGGCGGCGACGGCGAGGACTCCCTGATCGGCGACAGCGCGGGCGACCGCGCGGCCGGCGGGGCGGACGACCGCCTCGACGGCGGCCGCGACAGCGACGGCCTGACCGGCGACTCCAGCGGGTTCCGCGGCGCGACCGGCGCCGGCGACGACGTCCTGCTGGAGGGCGAGGGCGAGGACGGCCAGGCGGTCGGCGACAGCGCCTCGGTCCTCGGCGACACCGCCGGCAGCGGCGGCGACGACCTCATCGACCTCGGCGCGGACGGCGGGTACGGCGCCTGGGGCGACCACCGGGCCTACTCCGGCAAGGCCGTCGGCTCCGGCAACGACCGCATCCTGGGCGGCAGCGCGGACGAGACCGTCCTCGCCGGCGACAGCGGCCTCGGCGACCCCGCCGGCGCGACCGCGGGCAACGACGTGATCGACGGCCGCGGCGGCAACGACCTGATTGTCGGCGACAACACCGACTCCCGGTTCGCCCGGGACTCCGTCGGCACCGCGGGCGGCATCGACTTCCTCACCGGCGGATCGGGCGACGACCTGCTGCGCGGCGGCCCGGCCAACGACACCCTGAACGGCCTCACCGGCTCGGACGACTGCGACGGGGAAACCGGCACGAACGTCCGCATCGACTGCGAACTCTGACGGCGCCGCACGGGCGGAGCCGCGGGGCCGGCGGCCGCGCCACGGGCGCGGGCCACGGCCGACGCCCGTCACCCGTTCGGCCCACGGCCGCTCGCCCCGGCGGCAGAACCCCCGCACGCTCGAATGGCCCCACCCGTACGAGCGAGAGGCCAGGTGGCGCAATGTCGACCACACCCACTCACACACCCGCCGGCCGGCCCGGCGGCACCGGCGACTGGGCGACCGGCGGCACCGTGTTCGCCGGCGTCCTGCTCGGCGTCATCGGCGTGCTCGCCATCTTCGAGGGCATCGCCGCGATCGCCGAGGACGAGGTCTACCAGCGCATCGGCGACTACGTCTTCAAGCTGGACCTGACCGCCTGGGGCTGGATCCACCTGATCCTCGGCATCCTGGCCCTGGCGGCCGGGCTGGCCCTGCTCAAGAACGGCGCTTTGTGGGCCCGCATCGCCGGCATCGCGCTGGCCTGCCTGTCGCTGATCGCGCACTTCCTGTGGCTGCCGTACCAGCCCTGGTGGTCGATCATCGCCATCGCCATCGCGATCTTCGTCATCTGGGCCCTGTGCCACGACCCGCACGACCCGCGGACCGCTCGCGTCTGACGCCCCTCAGCGCAGCGCGAACAGTACGACCAGCGATACGGCGCCCAGGGCGGCCGGTGCGATGACCTCGTAGGACCAGCGCACCCGTACGCCGCCCTGGGCGCCGGCGCGCGAGGCCCCGCGCTCGGCGAGGTCCCGCAGCTCGTCCACGACCCGGTCCGCGTACGCCCGCTGCGGCTCGGCGGCGGAGCCGTCGGCGGCGGCGCCGACGGCCTCCGGCCCGGACGGCTTCACGGCCAGGCCGCGGCCGGTTAGCCCGCCGCGGCGGCTGAGCCGCCCGCGCTGCGCCCTCTTCCGCTCGCGCAGCGAGACGGGGACGGACCACAGCTGGTAGGTGGACCCCTCGGCCAGCACCTCGGCGGAGTACCCGGCGCGCACCGCGTCCACGGCCGCCCAGGGCAGCTCGACCACGCGGAACGGGTTGCGGACCCGCATCCGGTCCTCGTTGGCGAAGACGGCCGGGCGCATCGTGAACGCCACGATCAGCGGCACCGCGAAGAGCGCGGCGGCGGCCCCGAACCAGCGGGCCGACCCCTCGCCCCGGACGATCGCGTCGCCGCAGAGCCATGCGATCAGCGCCAGCAGCAGGACCCCGGTGACCACGGCCATGGGGGAGCGGTAGACCCGGTCGTCGTAGACCGGCTCGTCAGGAGGCTGCTGGCTGCTCATGCGCCCGATTCTGCCTCACCCGCCCCCGGACGACGAGCCCCTGCGGACCGCCGTTCCCGACCGCCGAACGGGCCGGTCAGGCGCGGCCGCCGCGGCGGGAGCGGAGCAGCCGGGCCGCGGCCATCGTGCCGGTGATCGCGAGCAGCCCGGCGCCCGCCGCCGCCGTCACCGTGTCGTCGCCGTCCTCCGCGGAGGCCGCCGGCTCGTACGCCGCGCCGTGGGCCGCCGTCGTGACGAGCGCCGCGGGCGCGGCCGCCGCCCCCGCATGCACGGCCGGGGCCGGTCCCTCGATCGCGGGCGCCGCCGCGGGCCGGGCGGCGGCCGGGGCCTCGGCGGGCTTCACGGCCGCCCCCTTCGCCGGGAGCGGGTACGACGCCGTCGCCCCGTCCTGCGTGACGACGAGCACCGGCGCATCGGTGTCGGCCTTGGCCAGGCGCAGCCCCAGCCCGTTGACGGTGTCCCCGGGGTGGCTCCGGTCCAGCAGCGCGAGCACCCGCACCATGTACGTGTCGCCGGGCTTCCACCTGGTGCCGACGGCGCGGATCCAGGCCTCGGGGCCCTCCGCCCCGTTCCGCAGCACCGCGACGAGCCCCTCGCCGATGTACACCGGCTCGCCCGCGTACCGGTCGGCGCCGTCCGACGCCGCGCCGCCGCCGTGGCCGGCGGACACGCCCTGCGGGGCCTGCGCGGCGACGGCCGTGTGCACGCCGCTCGCGGCGGGCCAGAGCAGCGCGCCCGCGAGGGCGGCGGTGAGAAGCGAGGTGCGGAGGGCGAAGGCGGTACGCATGACGACTCCTGGAGCTGATGTCGAGGATAGGCGGGAGAGCCGCATGCCGCGTGTTCTCGGGCGGGCGGGCGG
>NZ_RPSE01000208.1:0-10772 GCF_003949955.1 Streptomyces sp. WAC05292 | reverse complement strand
CTCGCCCACCTCACCGCCAGCCGCCCCCGTGTCCTGACCCTCGCGCAGCTCCGCGAGCACGGAGTCAGTGCCGCGGAGGCCGCCGCCCGGTCCTGGCAGGAGATCCTGCCGGGGGTGTTCGTGCTGCACCCCGGCGCCGCGACCAGCGAGGAGCGGCTGCACGCCGCGCTGCTGTACGCGGGCCGGCGCGGCGGCGAGGCGATGATCACCGGGCCGGCGGCGCTGGCCCTGTACGGGTTCGCCTCGGCCCCCGCCCTGTCCTCCCTGCCGCGGATCGACGTGCTGGTGCCGCACACCCGCCGGCTGCGCTCCGTCGGCAGCGTGCGGTTCGTCCGCGCCCACACTCCGCCGCGCCCGCTGGAGGTGACCGGGCTGCCGGTGGCGCCCGTCGCCCGGGCGGTCGCGGACGCGGTGGCCGGGCTGTCGAACGCGGGCACGGTCCGCCGGATCCTGAGCGAGGCCGTCCGCGCCGGGCACTGCGAGCCGGCCGCCGTCGTGCGGGAGCTGACGCTGGCCCGGCTGCTGAACCGGCCGCACGTGGTGGACGCGGTGGAGTCGCTGCTCGCGGAGGGCCGGGCCATCGCCGAGGACCGGCTCTACCGGCTGGTGGGCGGCTTCGGTCTGCCGGAGCCGCTGTGGAACGTGGACCTGCGCCTGCCCGGCGGCCCGCACCTGGGCGGCGTCGACGCGTACTGGCCGGAGCAGGCGGTCGCCGTGGAGATCGACACGCGGGCGCCGCGGCAGGGCGAGGACGAGGACTGGTCGGAGGCGGTCCGCAAGCGCGACGCGCTGGAGCGGCTCGGCGTGACCGTCCTGCACATCACCCCGCGCAAGCTGCGGGACTGGCCCGAGCAGCAGGCCGCGGTCGTACGGACCGCACTGGCCGCGGCCGCCGGCCGGGAGCCCGCCGCCTACCTGGTCGTCCTGCCGCGGTGAGGCGGCGGCGCCGGGTTCGCGGGCGAGAACTCCGGGGCGCTCCACAGCAGCCGCCCCGGGTGCAGGCTCTCCACCGCCTCCTCGACGCGGAACAGGACGCTGCGGCCGCCGTCGGGCGCGTACTCGGTCTGCGCCCGGCCGCTGAGCTGGAGCAGTGCGCCGCTCTCCCAGTGCGGGAAGAGCAGCCCGGCCCGCGGGTCGGCGGCCAGGTTCCCCAGGGTGAGGAACATGGAGTTCCCCGGGTAGTCCGGCCAGCGCAGCTCGGTCGGCGACAGCACTTCGACGAATCCGGGCATGCCCCCGCGGTGGCTGGCGTCGGCGCCCTCCGCGTGGACGGTGGCGGCGAAGAAGGTGTCGGCGCCGCCTACGGCCCGGACCTGGCGGGCGTCGAGGGCGGGCGCGCGGCGCAGCACGCCGGGCCCGTCGGGGACGGTCCGCAGCGGCTGCCGCTTCTGGAGGTACTTGGGGCAGTTGGAGAAGACCCGCTCGGCGGAGACGGCGAACCCGCCGGGGACGGCCCGCGCGGTGCCGCCCAGCCGCATCCGGCGCCGGGTGCGCGGGTCGAGCGCGATCGTGCCGACCGGGATCCCGCCGGCGGCGAGCGCCGCGGCGAGCGGATCGCCCTCCGGCACCCCGCCGGCGACCTCCATGCGGGCGGGTCCGGCGGCCCGCACGAAGCCGGGCGGACCGGTGAGCAGTGAGGCCCACATCCGGCCCCTCGCGTCGGCGGCGCCGACGACGAGGTGCGGCTGGCGGGCCAGGAACGCGGCGGCGACGTCCTTGATGCCGGGGCCGATGGAGCGGCCCACGTGCTCGGCGGCCGCGCGGACGCCGACCCGCTCCTGTACCGCGATCGAGCCGCGGTGGTACCGCTCCATGGCCGTCTCCTCTCGGGCGTACTAGAAGAATCCGCAGGTCGGGGCGTTCGGGGTGGGTGCGGGGGCGCCGTGGGCGCCGGTGGGGATGGAGATTTCGAGGCGGGTGCCGTCCGGGTCGAGGAAGAAGATCCCGCCGGAGGCGGTGCCCTCGCCGTGGGCGACGACGCCGTCGTGGACGAAGGGGGTGCCGAGTTCGCGCAGCCGGGCCTCGTGGGCGCGCACCTCGCCGATCCCGGAGGCCGTGAAGGCGAGGTGGTGCAGTCCGGCCGCGGCGGGGGTGTACCCGCCTTCGGCCTGCTGCCACAGGGTGAGGACGAGTTCGCCGTCCCGCCCGAGGAAGGCGAAGCGGCGGCCGTCCTCCTTGCCCTCGCCGAGCGGCTCGAAGCCGAGGGCGTCGCGGTAGAAGGCGAGCGAGCGGTCGAGGTCGGTGACGTTCAGGCCGATGTGGCCGGTGCGGAGCGTGCTGACGGCAGCCGTCACGGCTGTTCCCCCTTCGACAGGGCCGGCGGGCCCCCGCCGACGTTCTAACCATCTAAATCGAAATTAAGGGTTAGGCGCGAGCGCGTCAACCGGCCGCGTACGCTGGAGGGGTCGGCCGGCATGCGAGGAGGAACGGCGACATGGCCACAGCGGAGGCGGCGGACCCGCGCCCCCTGACCGGCGAGCCGATCGCCCTGGACCTGCTGAACACGCGCTGGATGCAGGACGGCGCGCCCGTCGACCTGTTCGCCGGCGCGGCCGGGCTGACCCGCATGGAGGGGCTCGCCGTCTGGCTGCGCGCCGCGGGCCTGGCCGACCGCTTCCGCGCCGACCCGTCGGCCCTCGTCCACCTGCTGACCGCGCGCGAGGCCATCGCCCGCGCCGTGGCCGACCCGGCGGACGCCGGTGCGCGCGCCCTGGTCGACGCCGTGCTGGAGCACGGGCGCATCCGGCCGACACTCGGCGAGGAAGGCCCGGGCGAGCGGCCCGAGTTCGACGACCGGTCCTGGGGGCCGGCGTGGACGGCCGCGTACGGCTACCTGGCGCTGCTGCGCTCCGGGCCGGAGCGGATCCGCAAGTGCGCCTCGGCGAGCTGCGTGCTGCACTTCCACGACACCTCGCGCGGCGGCACCCGCCGCTGGTGCTCGATGGCCGCCTGCGGCAACCGCGCCAAGGCCTCGCGGCACTACGCGCGCACGCGCGAGCGCTGAAACGCCGGAAGTTGTCACACCCGGGCGGGTGCTGACCGCACCCCGCCAACCCCGTGAAGGTCGGGAAGTCGACAAATCCACTCCCTGGAACCCGTGGTTCGCCGGAGTATGCCCCGGTACGGCCCCGATGGCGGGAAGTCCGAGCTGGCGAGAGTGCGCCATGTCAGGTCTCGGTAAATGACAGGCCTCCCCAAACAGCGGGCAGTTAGGCAAAGCTGACCGGTCATCCGGCACCGAAATCCGGACCGTATCTTTCACTTATCCAGGGATGCTGATGACCTTCGAATCCCCCAGTTCGATATCCGGGGCCCGGCGCGTCGCGCGCGTCGCGGCCGCGGCCGGTCTGGTGGCCGCTCTCGCGGGCGCGGGCGCCATGCCCGCCTTCGCGGCGCCGGCCCCCGGCACCGGTGCGGCGGGCACCGGGCCGGCCGTCAAGTCCGCCGACCAGAAGCTCGGTTCGGCCGACGCCGAACTGCTGCAGGAGGCCAAGGCCAAGGGCGAGGCGACCGTCACGGTCATGGTGGCCACCGCCCCCGGCCAGACCAAGCAGGTCACCGACCAGATCGCGGCCGTCAAGGGCGCCTCGGTGGGCCAGGCCAACGACAAGCTCGGCTACGTGCGCGCCACCCTGCCCACCGGCAAGGCCGAGGCCGCGCTGAAGGCGGCCGCCAAGCTGTCGTCCGTCCACGCCATGGACCTCAAGCACGAGATCCGGCTGCCGGACCCGCGCCCCGACGCGGGCAAGGAGTCCGGTGCGGGCAAGAAGACGGCTGCGGGCAGCTTCGCGGCGCCGGACAAGAACACCCCGGCGAAGAACCCGTACAACCCGTCCTTCGAGACCGGCTCGGTGGACTTCGTCGCGAACAACCCGCAGGCCGACGGCCGCGGGGTGACCATCGGCATCCTGGACTCGGGCGTCGACATCGCCCACCCCGCCCTGCAGCAGACCACCACCGGCGAGCGCAAGATCGTCGACTGGGTCACCGCGACCGACCCGATCACCGACAACGACGGCACGTGGCGCGCGCAGATCACTCCGGTGACGTCCTCCGGCGGCAGCTTCGCCGCGGGCGGCCAGAGCTGGAAGGCCCCGGAGGGCTCCTTCCAGTGGAGCCGCTTCAGCGAGTCGATCACCGCCAACGGCGACATGAAGGGCGACGTCAACCGGGACGGCGACACCACCGACCGGTTCGGCATGCTCTACGACCCGGCCGCCGGCACCGTCCGCGTCGACACCGACCAAAACGGCGACTTCACCGACAACGAGCCGATGAAGCCGTACAAGGACGGCTTCCAGATCGGCTGGTTCGGGACGGACAACCCGGCGACCGCGGTCGCCGAGCGCATCCCGTTCGTCATCCAGATCCGCAAGGACGTCCCGATGGACCCGCTGGGCGGGGACTGGGTCGGCAAGAAGGCCGACTTCGTCAACATCGGCATCATCGAGTCCGAGCACGGCTCGCACGTCGCCGGCATCACCGCGGCGAACGGCCTGTTCGGCGGCAAGATGAACGGCCAGGCCCCCGGCGCCAAGCTCGTCTCCTCGCGCGCCTGCTCCTGGTCGGGGGGCTGCACCAACATCGCGCTGACCGAGGGCATGATCGACCTCGTCGTCAACCGCGGCGTGGACATCGTCAACATGTCGATCGGCGGCCTGCCGGCGCTGAACGACGGCAACAACGCCCGCGCCGAGCTGTACAAGAACCTCATCGACACCTACGGCGTCCAGCTCGTCATCTCGGCGGGCAACGAGGGCCCCGGCGTCAACACCATCGGCGACCCCGGCCTCGCCGACAAGGTCATCTCCGTGGGCGCGGCGGTCTCCAAGGAGACCTGGGCCGCCAACTACGGCTCCGGCGTGGACAAGAAGTACGCCATGTTCCCCTTCTCCTCGCGCGGCCCGCGCGAGGACGGCGGCTTCACGCCGACCCTCACCGCCCCCGGCGCGGCCATCAACACCATCCAGACCTGGCTGCCCGGCGCGCCGGTGAAGGAGGCGGGCTACGACCTGCCGGCCGGCTACGGCATGCTCCAGGGCACCTCGATGTCGTCGCCGCAGGCGGCCGGCGCGGGCGCGCTGCTGCTCTCCGCCGCCAAGCAGCACAACATCAAGCTGACCCCGGCGGCCCTGCGCATCGCGCTCACCAGCACCGCCAAGACGATCAAGGACGTGCCCGCGCACGCGCAGGGCGCCGGCCTGATCGACGTCAACGCCGCCTGGGAGTCCGTCCAGCGCGACGCCAAGGCCAACGACTTCACCGTCAAGGCGCCGGTCGACACCGCGATCGACCAGTTCCTGAAGACCCCGGGCTTCGGCACCGGCATCTACGACCGCGAGGGCGGCCTGAAGGTCGGCCAGAAGAAGGTCTACGACGTCGTCGTCACCCGCACCACCGGCGTGAAGTACGGCACCCGCCACAACCTGAGCTGGCGGAACAACGACGGCACCTTCAAGGTCATCGGCGGCTACGACTACGTCACCCTGCCGCTGAACAAGCCCGTCACGATCAAGGTCGAGGCGAAGGCGACGACGGCCGGCGTGCACAGCGGCATCCTGCAGCTGGACGACGAGACCACCGAGGGCATCGACAAGCAGGTCCTGGCCACGGTCGTCGCCGCGGCCCCGCTGGCGAAGCCGTCGTTCACCTTCTCGGACACCTCGTCCGTGCAGCGCAACAGCCACAAGTCGTACTTCGTCACCGTGCCGCAGGGCGCGAAGTCCCTCGAGGTCGCCCTCGGCGGTCTCGCGGCGGGCAGCCAGACGCGCTTCATCTCGATCCACCCGTACGGCCTGGGCGTCGAGGACAGCGCCACCACGCAGTGCTACCCGAACTACGACAACCCGGCGAACAAGTGCCGCCCCGACCTGCGCTCGTACGAGAACCCGCAGCCGGGCGTCTGGGAGATCGAGGTCGAGTCGCGCCGCACGTCGCCGCTGCTCGACAACCCCTTCAAGCTGGACGTGAGCATCCTCGGCGCGGCCTTCGACCCGGCGGTCAAGGTTCTCCCCGAGGTGAAGCAGGGCACTCCCGCCCCGGTCCAGTGGACGGTCAGGAACGACGCCGCGGCCATCTCCGGCGGCAAGCTCCAGGGCGGTTCGCTCGGCTCCGCGAAGGTCGCCAAGCCGACCATCGCGAACGGTGAGCAGCAGACCACCACGGTGACCGTCGGCGAGGGCGTCTCCCGCCTCGACGTGGCCATCGGCAGGACCTCGGACACCGGCGCCGACCTCGACCTCGACGTCTTCAAGGACGGCGTGAAGGTCGGCTCCTCCGCCGACGGCGACTCCGAGGAGACCGTGAGCCTGGTGAACCCGGGCGCCGGCACCTACACGATCGTGGTCACCGGCTACGCGGTTCCGGCCGGCTCCACCACGTACGACTACCGCGACGTCTACTTCTCCTCCGCCCTGGGCTCCGTCCAGGTCGACGAGAACGCCGCGGTGAACCTCGCGAACGGCGCCTCGGCGAGCGTCTCGGCCAACGTCGTGGCGAGCAGCCCGGCCCCCGAGGGCCGGCAGTTCTTCGGCGAGGTCAAGCTGCTGAACGCCCGCGGCACCGCCGCCGGCACCGGCAGCGTCCAGATCGAGAAGGTCGCTTCCTGATCCGGCGGCCTCCCGGCCGCACCACCGCATGACCGCGTGACGAAGGGGCGGGCGCCGACGGCGCCCGCCCCTTCCCCTTGCCCTCCCCGCCGCGCCAGGACCGGCCCCGACCTGCGCAAACTACCGCCGCGCCCGGAACATCGTCCGCTCCTCGGACAATGGATTGGACAAGCCTTGTGGGGTCGAACGCATGATGGCTCCACGCGCCCGCGTCGTACGCACCAAAAGGAGTCACCGTGAGGGTAGGAATCGTCGGAGCCACCGGCCAGGTCGGCGGAGTCATGCGCAGCATCCTGGCCGAGCGCAAGTTCCCGGTCGACGAGCTGCGCCTGTTCGCCTCCGCCCGCTCCGCGGGCTCCACCCTGGAGTGGCAGGGCCGGGAGATCACCGTCGAGGACGCCGCCGCGGCCGACTACAGCGGCCTGGACATCGTGCTGTTCTCCGCGGGCGGCGCCACCTCCAAGGCCCTCGCCGAGAAGGTCGCCTCCCAGGGCGCCGTGGTGATCGACAACTCCTCCGCGTGGCGCCGGGACCCCGAGGTGCCGCTGGTCGTCTCCGAGGTCAACCCGCACGCGGTCGCGAACCGCCCCAAGGGCATCATCGCCAACCCGAACTGCACCACCATGGCCGCCATGCCGGTGCTGCGCCCCCTCCACGACGAGGCCGGGCTGGAGGCGCTCGTCGCCACCACCTACCAGGCCGTGTCGGGCTCCGGCCTCGCCGGCGTCGCCGAGCTCGACGGCCAGGTCAGGCAGGTCGCCGAGCGGGCCGCCGAGCTGGCCCACGACGGCGGTGCCGTCGACTTCCCGGAGCCCGGGGTCTACAAGCGCCCCATCGCCTTCAACGTGCTCCCCCTGGCCGGCTCGATCGTGGACGACGGCTCCTTCGAGACCGACGAGGAGCAGAAGCTCCGCAACGAGTCCCGCAAGATCCTGGAGATCCCGGACCTGAAGGTCTCGGGCACCTGCGTGCGCGTCCCCGTCTTCTCGGGCCACTCCCTCCAGGTCAACGCCCGCTTCGCCCGCCCGATCAGCGTGGAGCGCGCCTACGAGCTGCTGAAGGACGCGCCGGGCGTCGAGCTGTCGGAGATCCCGACCCCCCTCCAGGCCGCCGGCAAGGACGCCTCGTACGTGGGCCGCATCCGCGTCGACGAGACCGTCGAGCACGGCCTCGCGCTCTTCCTCTCGGGCGACAACCTGCGCAAGGGCGCCGCGCTGAACGCGGTGCAGATCGCGGAGCTCGTCGCCGAGGAGCTCGGCCGGTCCTGACTCCGGCGCGCAGGGGTGGTGCCGGGTGCCGGCGCCACCCCTGCGGCGTACCCGGGGCGGCGGGGGAAATCCGCCGGGTGGAGACCGCTGCGGCATGCAAGGATGACCGCGAACGTCACCATCGAAGGAGATGAAACGCGTGCCTGGCACGAATCTGACCCGTGAAGAGGCTCAGCAGCGGGCGAAGCTGCTCAGCGTCGATTCGTACGAGATCGACCTCGATCTGAGCGGCGCGCAGGAGGGCGGGACGTACCCCTCCGTGACGACCGTGCGGTTCCAGAGCGCCGAGGCGGGCGCCGAGACCTTCATCGACCTGGTCGCCCCGGCCGTGCACGAGGTCGTCCTGAACGGCACGTCCCTGGACGTCGCCGCCGTCTTCCGGGACTCCCGCATCCGGCTGCCGCACCTGCTCCAGGGCGCCAACGAGCTGAAGGTCGTCGCGGACTGCGCGTACACCAACACGGGCGAGGGCCTGCACCGCTTCGTCGACCCGGTCGACCAGCAGGCCTACCTGTACACGCAGTTCGAGGTGCCGGACGCGCGGCGCGTGTTCGCCAGCTTCGAGCAGCCCGACCTGAAGGCGACGTTCCAGTTCACGGTGACGGCGCCCGAGGGCTGGACGGTGGTCTCCAACTCGCCGACGCCGGACGCCGCCGACGTCAAGGACAACGTGTGGCGCTTCGCGCCGACCCCGCGGATCTCGACGTACATCACCGCGCTCATCGTGGGCCCGTACCACGCGGTGCACAGCACGTACGAGGGCCCGAACGGCCAGGTCGTGCCGCTCGGCATCTACTGCCGGCCCTCCCTGGCGGAGTTCCTGGACGCCGAGGCGATCTTCGACGTCACGCGGCAGGGCTTCGACTGGTTCCAGGAGAAGTTCGCCTACGACTACCCGTTCGCCAAGTACGACCAGCTGTTCGTGCCGGAGTTCAACGCGGGCGCGATGGAGAACGCGGGCGCGGTCACCATCCGCGACCAGTACGTCTTCCGCTCGAAGGTGACGGACGCCGCGTACGAGGTGCGCGCCGAGACCATCCTCCACGAGCTCGCGCACATGTGGTTCGGCGACCTGGTCACCATGGAGTGGTGGAACGACCTGTGGCTGAACGAGTCGTTCGCGACGTACACCTCGATCGCCTGCCAGGCGTACGCGGAGGGCTCGAAGTGGCCCCACGCGTGGACCACCTTCGCCAACTCGATGAAGACGTGGGCCTACCGGCAGGACCAGCTGCCCTCCACGCACCCGATCATGGCGGACATCCGCGACCTGGACGACGTCCTGGTCAACTTCGACGGGATCACCTACGCCAAGGGCGCTTCGGTGCTCAAGCAGCTCGTCGCCTATGTCGGCATGGAGGCGTTCTTCAAGGGCGTGCAGGCGTACTTCAAGGCGCACGCCTTCGCCAACACGCGCCTGTCGGACCTGCTGGGCGCCCTGGAGGAGACCTCGGGCCGTGACCTGGCCGCCTGGTCCAAGGCGTGGCTGGAGACCGCCGGCATCAACGTCCTGCGCCCGCGCATCGAGACCGGCGCCGATGGCGTGATCACCTCCTTCGCGGTCAGCCAGGAGGCCCCGGCGCTCCCCGCGGGCGCCCAGGGCGAGCCGACGCTGCGCCCGCACCGGATCGCGATCGGCCTGTACGACCTGGACGGCGGCCGCCTCGTGCGCACCGACCGGATCGAGCTGGACGTCGACGGCGCGCTCACCGAGGTGCCGGAGCTGGTCGGCCGGGCCCGTCCGGCCGTCGTGCTGCTGAACGACGACGACCTCTCGTACGCCAAGGTGCGCCTCGACGAGGTGTCCCTGGCGAACGTCACCGCGCACCTGGGCGACTTCACGGACTCGCTGCCGCGGGCGCTGTGCTGGGCGTCGGCGTGGGACATGACCCGCGACGGCGAGCTCGCGACCCGCGACTACCTGTCGCTGGTCCTGTCGGGCATCGGCAAGGAGTCGGACATCGGCGTCGTGCAGTCGCTGCACCGCCAGGTGAAGCTGGCCCTCGACCTGTACGCCGACCCGGCGTGGCGCGAGGAGGGCCTGGCGGCGTGGACCGAGGCCGCGCTGGAGCACCTGCGCGCCGCGGAGCCGGGCAGCGACCACCAGCTGGCGTGGGCGCGGGCGTTCGCCGCGACGGCCCGCACCGAGGACCAGCTGACCTACCTGAAGGCCCTGCTGGACGGCGTGGCCGAGATCGAGGGCCTGGCCGTCGACACCGAGCTGCGCTGGGCGTTCCTGGAGCGGCTGGCGGCGACCGGCGTCGCCGACGAGGCGGCCATCGCGGCCGAGCTGGAGCGCGACCCCACGGCGGCCGGCGAGCGCCACGCGGCCACCGCGCGGGCGGCCCGCCCGACGGCCGAGGCCAAGGCCGCGGCCTGGGCGTCGGTGGTGGAGTCGGGCGACCTCCCGAACGCCGTGCAGGAGGCGGTGATCGGCGGGTTCGTCCAGGCCGACCAGCGCGAGCTGCTGGCCCCGTACGCGGAGAGGTACTTCGCGGCGGTCAAGGGCGTCTGGGACAGCCGCAGCCACGAGATCGCCCAGCAGGTCGCGGTCGGCCTGTACCCCTCGCTGCAGGTGTCGCAGGAGACCCTGGACGCGACGGACGCCTGGCTGGCCTCGGCCGAGCCGAACGCGGCCCTGCGCCGCCTGGTCTCGGAGTCCCGCTCGGGCGTCGAGCGCGCCCTGAAGGCACAGGCCGCCGACGCGGCCGCGGGCCGCGCCTGACGCACGCACGGCCCATCCGGTGCCCCGGTCCCGCCCACGGCGGGGATGCTGTTGGCTAATTGAGGGCACGTAGCTTTCTCCGCCCTGCCGGCCTCTGGTCGGCAGGGCGGAGTGCTTCTAGGGGTGTGGTGCGGGTGCGGGCGCGGGGTCTGTCCGAGCACCAGGCGTCGA
>NZ_RPSE01000207.1:0-10794 GCF_003949955.1 Streptomyces sp. WAC05292 | reverse complement strand
GCCCGGCCCCACCCCGTGCGCGGCCGGGGGATTGACGGGGCCCGATCCGGGGGACGTGTCGCTTCGTGCGCGATGCCGCATGCTTGAGTGTGTGGCGCATTTTCTGGGATGGGGCCTCGGAAAGTATTCGGGCGAGCGGGAGGGGAGCGTGCAGTGACGAGTCCAGGCGCACCCGCTCATAACGCTTCGGCGCACAACACGGGCCGCGGTGCCGCGAACACTCCGGCGCCAAGGCACCATGGATTGATGCGCGACGACGAGGCCATGGGCTCCCCCGCGGCCACAGGCCCCACCGGAGCCGCCAAGGGCGGCGGCGCCGGGGCGGTCAGCGACCTCGTCCGGCGCGCCGTCGACGGCGACGAGCAGGCCACCCACGACCTGCTCGCCTTCGTGCACCCGCTGGCCATCCGCTACTGCCGCACCCGGCTCTCCCGGCTCCCGGGTGACGCCCGCCACTTCGTCGAGGACCTGGCGCAGGAGGTCTGCGTCGCCGTCCTGATGGCCCTCCCGCGCTACCGCGACACCGGCCGCCCCTTCGAGGCGTTCGTCTTCGCGATCGCCGCGCACAAGGTCGCCGACCTCCAGCGGGCCGCCATGCGCCACCCGGGCAGCACGGCCGTCCCCTCGGACGAGATGCCCGAACGGCCGGACGACTCCCTCGGCCCGGAGGAGCGGGCGCTGCTCAGCAGCGACGCCGCCTGGGCCCGCAAGCTGCTCGCCAACCTGCCCGAGACGCAGCGCGAGCTCCTCGTGCTGCGCGTCGCCGTCGGACTCACCGCCGAGGAGACCGGGCAGATGCTCGGCATGTCCCCCGGCGCCGTCCGGGTGGCCCAGCACCGGGCGCTCAGCCGGCTGCGGGCCCTGGCCGAGCAGTAGAGCCGGGGGCCGCCGGCGGCGGATTTCCCGGTAACCGGCCGCATGCCGCTCCCTAGGAGGAATCCACGAAACTTGGGAGTGATCTCGCTCGTGGAATGAGACGCCTCCCGATCCCGTTAGCATGGACATCCGCGCTGGGCAAGACCATTTGGGAAGGTGTCATGACTGTCAACTCCGACGGAGTGCCCGACAAATTCGCCGCGCTCGGACTCACGTACGACGACGTCCTGCTGCTGCCGGGCGCGTCGGACATGGCCCCGGACGAGATCGACACTTCCTCCCTCATCTCGCGGAACGTGCGGGTGAACATCCCGCTGCTGTCCGCCGCCATGGACAAGGTCACCGAGTCCCGCATGGCGATCGCGATGGCCCGCCAGGGCGGCGTCGGCGTGCTCCACCGCAACCTCTCCATCGCCGACCAGGCCAACCAGGTCGACCTGGTCAAGCGCTCCGAGTCCGGCATGGTGACCGACCCCATCACGGTCCACCCGGACGCGACGCTGCGCGAGGCCGACGAGCTGTGCGCGAAGTTCCGCATCTCCGGCGTGCCCGTCACCGACGCCGCCGGCAAGCTGCTCGGCATCGTCACCAACCGCGACATGGCCTTCGAGTCCGACCGCAGCCGCCAGGTGCGCGAGGTCATGACCCCGATGCCGCTCGTCACCGGCAAGGTCGGCATCTCCGGCGTCGACGCCATGGAGCTGCTGCGCCGCCACAAGATCGAGAAGCTGCCGCTGGTCGACGACGCGGGCGTCCTGAAGGGCCTCATCACCGTCAAGGACTTCGTCAAGGCCGAGAAGTACCCGCACGCGGCCAAGGACAAGGAGGGCCGCCTGCTCGTCGGCGCCGCGGTCGGCGTCGCCGGCGACGCCTACGAGCGCGCCCAGGCCCTGATCGAGGCCGGTGTCGACTTCATCGTCGTCGACACCGCGCACGGCCACTCCCGCCTCGTCGGCGACATGGTCGCCAAGATCAAGTCGAACGCCTCGGTGGACGTCATCGGCGGCAACGTCGCCACCCGCGACGGCGCGCAGGCCCTGATCGACGCCGGTGTGGACGGCATCAAGGTCGGCGTGGGCCCCGGCTCCATCTGCACCACCCGCGTCGTCGCCGGCATCGGCGTCCCGCAGGTCACCGCCATCTACGAGGCCGCCCTGGCAGCCAAGGCCGCGGGCGTCCCCGTCATCGGCGACGGCGGCCTGCAGTACTCGGGCGACATCGCCAAGGCCCTGGTCGCCGGCGCCGACACGGTGATGCTCGGCTCGCTGCTCGCGGGCTGCGAGGAGTCCCCCGGCGAACTGCTCTTCATCAACGGCAAGCAGTTCAAGTCGTACCGCGGCATGGGATCCCTGGGCGCGATGCAGTCCCGCGGCGACCGCAAGTCGTTCTCCAAGGACCGCTACTTCCAGGAGGGCGTGGGCGGCGACGACAAGCTCATCCCCGAGGGCATCGAGGGCCAGGTGCCCTACCGCGGCCCGCTGTCCGCGGTGGTCCACCAGCTCGTCGGCGGCCTGCGCCAGTCGATGTTCTACGTCGGCGGCCGCACGGTGCCGGAGCTCCAGGAGCGCGGCCGGTTCGTCCGGATCACCTCCGCGGGCCTGAAGGAGAGCCACCCGCACGACATCCAGATGACGGTCGAGGCGCCGAACTACTCGCGCCAGGGCTGACCGCCGCCAGGGGGCGGGTCCGGGACATCGGGCCCGCCCCCGCGGCATGCGTCCGCACAGCGGTCGCCGGGACGCGCGCCCCCGCCCTTCGGGGATACTGGACGGGCAGACCCAGAGGAAAGGCCACCACACGTGACTGAGATCGAGATCGGGCGCGGCAAGCGCGGCCGCAGGGCGTACGCGTTCGACGACATCGCCATCGTCCCGAGCCGGCGGACGCGGGACCCGAAGGAGGTCTCCATCGCCTGGCAGATCGACGCGTACCGCTTCGAGCTCCCGTTCCTGGCCGCCCCGATGGACTCCGTCGTCTCCCCGCAGACCGCGATCCGCATCGGCGAGCTCGGCGGCCTCGGCGTCCTCAACCTCGAAGGCCTGTGGACCCGCCACGAGGACCCGCAGCCGCTGCTCGACGAGATCGCCGAGCTGCCGGAGGAGGCCGCGACCCGCCGCCTGCAGGAGATCTACGCGGCCCCGATCCAGGCCGACCTGATCGGGCAGCGCATCAAGGAGGTCCGCGACTCCGGCGTCGTCACCGCCGCCGCGCTCTCCCCGCAGCGCACCGCCCAGTTCTCCAAGGCCGTCGTCGACGCCGGCGTCGACATCTTCGTCATCCGCGGGACGACGGTCTCCGCCGAGCACGTGTCCGGCGCCGCGGAGCCGCTGAACCTGAAGCAGTTCATCTACGAGCTCGACGTCCCGGTCATCGTCGGCGGCTGCGCCACCTACACGGCGGCCCTGCACCTGATGCGCACCGGCGCGGCCGGCGTCCTCGTCGGCTTCGGCGGCGGCGCCGCGCACACCACCCGCAACGTGCTGGGCATCCAGGTCCCGATGGCCACGGCCGTCGCGGACGTGGCCGCCGCCCGCCGCGACTACATGGACGAGTCCGGCGGCCGCTACGTGCACGTCATCGCCGACGGCGGCGTGGGCTGGTCCGGCGACCTCCCCAAGGCCATCGCCTGCGGCGCCGACGCCGTGATGATGGGCTCCCCGCTGGCCCGCGCCACCGACGCGCCCGGCCGGGGCCACCACTGGGGCATGGAGGCCGTCCACGAGGACGTGCCGCGCGGCAAGAAGGTCCACCTGGGCACCGTCGGCACCACCGAGGAGATCCTCACCGGCCCGTCGCACACCCCGGACGGCTCCATGAACCTCTTCGGCGCCCTGCGCCGCTCGATGGCCACCACCGGCTACAGCGAGCTGAAGGAGTTCCAGCGCGTCGAGGTCACCGTCGCGGACAGCCACCACCACGGCTGACCGGCCCCGCGGCCGTACGCACGCCACGCCGGAAGGGCCGGCTCCCCGCGACGGGGGGCCGGCCCTTCCGGCGTACCCGGTCAGAGCCGGTGGGCGGCGCCGGCGGGGCTCGCCCCGCGGGTGTCCAGGAGCAGCTGCGCCTTGACCGCCAGGCCCTGGAGGTCGTACGTGCGGTGGTGCTGGAGGAGGATCGTCAGGTCGGCGGTGGCGGCGGCCTCGTAGAGGGACTCGGCGCGGGGGACCGGCTGGCCGCGGACCCGCCAGCCGGCGACGTAGGGGTCGTGGTAGCTGATCAGCGCACCGAGGTCGAGGAGGCGGCTGGCGATCTCCGGGGCCGGCGAGCCCTCCTGGTCGGCGAGGTCCGGCTTGTACGTGACGCCGAGGAGCAGGACGCGGGCCCCGCGGGCGGACTTGCCGTGCTCGTTCAGCAGGGTGGCGCAGCGCTGGATGACGTACTGGGGCATCCGCCCGTTGATCTCCTGGGCGAGTCCGACCATGCGCAGGGGGTGGCCCGGGGTGCGCGTGGTGTGCGGGAGGTAGTTGGGGTCGAGGGGGACGCTGTGACCGCCGACGCCGGGGCCGGGGCGGAAGGCCTGGAAGCCGTACGGCTTGGTCTCGGCGCAGCGGATGACGTCCCACAGGTCGACGCCGAGGTCGTGGCAGAGCACGGCCATCTCGTTCATCAGGGCGATGTTCACGTGCCGGTAGTTGGTCTCCAGCAGCTGGACGGTCTCCGCCTCGCGCAGCCCGCGGGCGCGGACGACCTTCTCGGCGATGCGGGCGTAGAAGGCGTGGGCCGACTCGGTGCAGGCAGGGGTGAGGCCGCCGATGACCTTGGGCGTGTTGGCGATGGTGTGGGTGCGGTTGCCGGGGTCGTGGCGGCTGGGGGAGTAGGCCAGGTGGAAGTCGCGGCCGGCGCGCAGCCCCGAGCCGGACTCCAGGATCGGGCGGAGGTACTCCTCCGTGGTCCCCGGATGGGCCGCGGACTCCAGGATCACGGTGGTGTGGGGGCGCAGCCGGGCGGCCAGGGCCCGGCCCGCCTCGCCGACGGCGCCGAGGTCGAGGGCGCGGTCGGCGCCGAGCTGGGTGGGCGCGCAGATGACGGCGGTGCGGACCCGGCCGAGGTCGGCGGGGTTGGCGGTGACCCGGAAGCCGGCGGCCGACATGCGGCGGACCTCGGCGGCGGTGAGAGTGGAACCGGTGGCCGGGCCGATGTCGTAGCCGACGGTCTCGATTCCTGCTGCGACGGCGGCCTGGGCCAGTGGGAGGCCGAGGTGGCCGAGTCCGATGACGGCGAGGTCTGCGGGCATGGGGTGGTGCCGTCCCTTCCCTGGCATGCATGGAGAGGCTGGGTGCGCAAGTCCTGTGGATCCCGGGGTCTCCGATGAGCTGGCGCGATGTCAGACTAGGCGTATATATGACCGATCTGTCGTATTACGGGGTTATGGTCTCCGTTGTGTTGTCCACAGGCGGTGGCTGATGCGGGGGTGCCGGGTCAGAATCGAGGACGGGGGACGTGAGCGGGACCACCCGCGCCGAGCCGGCGCGGCCCGCACCGACGGGAGGCAGCCGTGAGGACAGCGACACTGGGGCCGGCGCAGCGCGCCGACGCCCTCGCCCGGATGGCCGAGCGGGAACTGGACGTGCTCGTGGTGGGCGCCGGCGTGGTTGGTGCGGGCACCGTGCTGGACGCCGCGACCAGAGGCCTGCGGACCGGGATCGTCGAGGCGCGGGACTGGGCGTCCGGCACGTCCAGCCGGTCCAGCAAGCTGATCCACGGCGGCCTGCGCTACCTGGAGATGCTCGACTTCGCCCTCGTGCGCGAGGCGCTGAAGGAGCGCGGCCTGCTGCTGGAGCGGCTCGCCCCGCACCTCGTCCGGCCCGTGCCGTTCCTCTACCCGCTCCGGCACAAGGGCTGGGAGCGGGCCTACGCCGGCTCGGGCGTCGCCCTGTACGACGCGATGTCCGTCTCCAGCGGGCACGGCCGCGGCCTGCCCGTGCACCGGCACCTCTCCCGCCGGCGCGCCCTGCGGGTGGCGCCGGCCCTGCGCAAGGACGCCCTGGTGGGCGCCCTGCAGTACTACGACGCCCAGATGGACGACGCCCGGTACGTCACCACCCTGGTGCGGACGGCCGCGGTGTACGGGGCGCACTGCGCCAACCGGGCGAGGGTCGTCGGCTTCCTGCGGGAGGGCGAGCGGGTCGTCGGCGCGCGCGTGCAGGACGTGGAGGGCGGGCGGGAGTACGAGGTCCGCGCCCGCCAGGTCGTCAACGCGACCGGGGTGTGGACGGACGACACGCAGGCGCTGATCGCGGAGCGCGGCCAGTTCCACGTACGGGCGTCGAAGGGCGTCCACCTCGTCGTGCCGAAGGACCGGATCAACTCGACCACCGGGCTCATCCTGCGGACGGAGAAGTCGGTCCTGTTCGTCATCCCCTGGGGCCGGCACTGGATCGTGGGCACCACCGACACCGACTGGGACCTGGACAAGGCGCACCCCGCGGCGTCCAGCGCGGACATCGACTACCTGCTGGAGCACGTCAACTCGGTCCTGGCCGTCCCCCTCACGAGGGATGACGTGGAAGGCGTGTACGCGGGCCTGCGGCCCCTGCTGGCGGGCGAGTCGGACGCGACGAGCAAGCTGTCCCGCGAGCACACCGTGGCGCACCCGGTGCCGGGGCTGGTCGTCGTGGCGGGCGGCAAGTACACCACGTACCGGGTGATGGCGAAGGACGCGGTGGACGAGGCGGTGCACGGCCTCGACCAGCGGGTCGCCGACTGCGTCACCGAGGACGTGCCGCTGGTGGGAGCGGAGGGGTACCGGGCCCTGTGGAACGGCCGGGCCGGCATCGCCGCCCGGTCCGGCCTCCACGTGGTGCGGGTGGAACACCTCTTGAACCGGTACGGGTCGATGGTGGACGAGCTGCTGGACCTGATCGCGGCCGACCCCTCGCTCGGCGAGCCGCTCGGAGGGGCGGACGACTACCTGCGGGCCGAAGTGGTCTACGCGGCCTCGCACGAAGGGGCCCGCCACCTCGACGACGTGATGACCCGCCGGACGCGGATCTCGATCGAGACGTTCGACCGGGGGACCCGCTCTGCGCGGGAGTGCGCGGAGCTGATGGCCCCTGTGCTGGGGTGGGACGAGCAGCAGATCGAGAAGGAAGTGGAGCACTACGAGAAGAGGGTGCAGGCGGAGCGCGAATCCCAGCGCCAGCCGGACGACCAGACGGCGGATGCCGCCAGGCTGGGTGCGCCCGACATCGTTCCGTTGTAAGTCCGCGATCCGGAGGGGGGAACCGCGGACCCGGGGCTCCCGTCCGTTGCGGAGTGAGGAACAATAAGGGTTCTGCCGGGGCGGGTTATCGCGCGGGTTCTCCCGGGGCGGGCCGCCGGGCACTCCGGCGGGTGCCGGGGCAGCCGGAGCAGGCGGCACGATCGCAGAGGGGACGCATGTCGAAGCCGGAGCACACCGATTCGCCTGCGGCGGAGCAGGACCGGGCGAAGCCCGTGTCGGGCGAGCCGGAGCCGTCTGTGAAGGCCGTCCCGCCTGCGCGGACGCCCGAGGCTGCGGCCGGGCCGGGCACTGCGGCGCCGAAGGCCGGCGGTTCTGCCGCCGCCGGGCCGCACGACGCCGAGCCGGCCGGATCCGCCTCCCCGAAGCGGGGGGATGCCCCTTCGGCCGCGGCCGCCGGGTCGGCTGACGCCGCGTCCGCTGCCGCCGACACCCCCGACGCCGGCACCCTGGACGCCGGCACCCGCAAGCCCGGCCTCACGAAGCCGCGAACGTCCGCCAAGACCGGTTCCGCTTCGGCCCGGCCGAAGGAAGCGAAGCCCGGGACCCCGAAGCCCGGAACGGCAACAGGTGGCTCCGCTTCGAACGATCCGCAGGACGCGAAGCAGGCCCTTGAGAAGAACGGTTCCACCACTGCCGGTTCCGCTTCGACCGGTGCCGGGAAGGTGAAGCCGAGTCTGGCGAAGGGCGGCGCTGCCGCGGCGGATTCCGCTTCTGGTGGGCCGGAGGACCTGAAGCCTCGTACGGTGCAGGGCGGAGCGGCTGCGAGCGGCTCCGCTTCGGCGAAGTCGGAAGACGTGAAACCGAGTCTGGTCAAGGGCGGCGCTGCCGCGGCGGGTTCCGCTTCGGGCGGGCCGGAGGATGCGGAGCCGGACGCCCCGAAGGGCGGCGCGGCCGCGCCCCAGGACGCCAAGCCGAAGCCCAAGGCGCAGGCCGACGCCGTTCGGACGACGTCCGGAAACCCCATCATCGACAAGGCCGACGCCGTCGCCGCTGCCGTGAAGGCCGCGGCCGTGAAGGCCGCCGACGACAGCGGCCGCGAGGGCCGGCTCCTCGCCGGCCGCTACCGGCTCGGCGAGGTGCTCGGCAAGGGCGGCATGGGCACCGTCTGGCGTGCCGAGGACGAGACCCTCGGCCGCACCGTCGCCGTCAAGGAGCTCCGCTTCGGCAACGGCGTCGACGAGGACGAGAAGCGCCGCCTCATCACCCGCACCCTCCGCGAGGCCAAGGCCATCGCCCGGATCCGCAGCGGCGGCGCCGTCACCGTCTTCGACGTCGTCGACGAGGACGGCCGTCCGTGGATCGTGATGGAGCTCATCGAGGGCCCTTCCCTCGCCGAGTTCATACGGGAACAGGGCCCGCTGACCCCGCGCCGCGCCGCCGAGGTCGGCCTCGCGGTGCTCGAAGTGCTGCGCGCCGCCCACGGCCAGGGCATCCTGCACCGCGACGTGAAGCCGTCCAACGTGCTCATCGCCGCCAACGGCCGCGTCGTCCTCACCGACTTCGGCATCGCGCAGGTCGAGGGCGACCCGTCCATCACCTCCACCGGCATGCTCGTCGGCGCGCCCTCGTACATCTCGCCCGAACGCGCCCGCGGCCAGAAGCCGGGCCCGCCGGCCGACATGTGGTCCCTCGGCGGCCTGCTCTACGCGGCCGTCGAGGGCGTACCCCCCTACGACAAGGGGTCCGCGCTCGCCACGCTCACCGCCGTCATGACCGAGCCGGTGGAGCCGCCGAAGAACGCCGGTCCGCTGACCGAGGTCATCTACGGCCTGCTGGTCAAGGACCCGGCCCGGCGCCTCGACGAGGAGCGCGCCCGGGTCATGCTGACCGCTGTGGTCAACATGCCGGAGCCGGAGGCCGTCGAGGTCCTGGCCCCGGCCGTGGAGGAGACCCGGCAGATCTCCCTGACCGCGGCGAAGGAGGCCGCGGCCAAGGCCGCCGCCGACAAGGCCGCCGAGAAGGCGGAGAGGAAGGAGCGGGAGCGCCGCGAGCGGGAGCAGCGCGAGCGTGCCCGCGCCGCACTGAAGGCGGCCCGCAAGGCCGCCGCGGCCACCGCCGCCACGGCCGCGACCGCCGCCGAGCCCCCGGCGTCCGGCGGCGCGCGCACCGGCCCGGTCGCGGCGCCGCTGACGGACGTCATGTCGCGCCGCACCATCGGGCTGGCCATCGTCGGCGTGGTGGTCGCGCTGGCCGCGATCGGCTCGCTGATCGTGTACGCGTTCAGCGGCGGCGACTCCAAGGAGGAGGGCAAGGGCAGCCCGGGGACGACGGCCTCCGGCAAGCCGAGCCCGGGCCCCTCCGGCAAGACCGGCGACGCCGGCTCCACCGGGGGCGGGGCGGGCGGCAGCAGCCCGTCGGCCCAGGGCCAGACGCCGGGCGGGCAGGAGAGCCCGGGCCAGGGCCAGGGGCAGGGGCAGGGCCAGGCGTCCGCGCAGGGCCAGGGGCAGGGCCAGGGCTCCGATCCGGGCGGTGCCGGGGCCGGGCTCCCCGCCGGCTTCGCCACGGTGACGGACCTCGGCTTCCACTTCTCCATGGCGATGCCGCAGGACTTCCGCCACACGGACACCGCCGGCGACAACTCCGGCGCCATATACAGCCGTGACGGCGGCTTCCCGCGCATCCAGGTCGACTTCACCAACCGCCCCGGCGAGGACGCGCGCGCCGCCTGGGCGGCGCTCGCCCCCGCCGTCGCCAACAGCAGCAAGGGCTACCGGACGATCCGCATCGACGCGGTCGGCTACCGCGACTACCCCACCGTCGCCGACTGGGAGTTCGAACGGGAGCAGAAGGGCATCAAGGTCCGCGTGCTCGACCGCGGTTTCAAGGTGGACGCCAAGCGCGGCTACGCCATCATGATCAGCTGCGCGGCGGACCAGTGGGACGGCCCGGAGTGCCGGCAGCTGCGCGACACGGCCTTCGCGACGTTCCAGCCCCTGGCCTGACGAGCCTGCCCGGGTCCGGGACGCGGAAGCCCCCGGCGACGTATCGTGTCAGCGGGGCCGCAGGGAGACGGCCCCGGCACTCGGGGGAGGCGCAGTGGAGGACTACGCGGGGCGGATCCTGGCCGGCCGCTACCGTCTGCCGCTGCCGCCGTCGGACGAGTACGAGCCGGCCGAGACCCGTGCCTTCGACACGCGGAGCGGGCAGGAAGTCCTGGTCCGGCAGGTGCCGTTACCCGAGATCGTGGACGCCGAGCTGGTCGACGGCGAGGCCGGCGGGTACGCCGCGCAGGCGCCCCGGCCCCCGCACCGCTCCGGCCCAGGGGGTGGCCCGGCGGGCGAACTCCCGGCCGTGCGGCGGGCGATCGCGGCGGCGCAGGCCGCGGCGTCCGTTCCCGACCATCCGCGGCTTGACCAGGTCTTCGACGTGTTCGCCGAGGGCGGTTCGCTGTGGATAGTGAGCGAGCTGGTGCCCGCCAGGCCGCTGGCCGCGCTCCTCGCGGAGGAGCCGCTGACCCCGTACCGGGCGGCCGAGGTGGCCTCCGACGTGCTGACGGCCCTGCGCGTGCTGCACGCGCACGGCTGGACGCACCGCAACATCACGGTGCGGACCGTGCTGATATGCGACGACGGGCGCGTCGTGCTGACCGGCCTCGCGGCCGGCGCCGCGGAGGACGCGCTGTGCGGGTACGACCCGGTCCCGCCCGAGGACGACGACCCGCCCGCGGAGGACGCCTGGGGCACCCCGGCCTCCCC
>NZ_RPSE01000206.1:0-10797 GCF_003949955.1 Streptomyces sp. WAC05292 | reverse complement strand
CGCCCCCTCCGCGCCCCGCCCGGGCCGAGGGGGCGGAGGCGTTTCCGGCCCGCGCCACCGTCGACATGCCGGGCCCGCGCCACCGTTGACATGCCGCCGTGTCCGACAGGAAACTTTCCCAACAGTTGCCCGGAGCAAGGGAGAGACGCGCCCATGGCCGGACCCGCCCCCGGAACGCCCGGAGTGCTGCGCGCCATGAACGACCGCGCGGCGCTCGACCTGCTGCTGGCGCACGGCCCCCTCTCCCGCACGCGGCTCGGCAGCCTCACCGGCCTCTCCAAGCCCACCGCCTCCCAGCTGCTGGCGCGCCTCGAAGCCGCCGGGCTCGTCGTGGCCGCCGGTACCTCCACCGGCCGGCCCGGCCCGGACGCCCGCCTGTACGGGGTCAACCCGGCCGCCGCTCGCGTCGCCGGACTGGACGTCACCCCCGACCGCATCACCGCTGCCGTCGCCGACCTGACCGGCCGGGTCGTCGGCAGCAGCGAGGTCCCCTGCACCGGGCCCGGCGGTCCGGCCGGGCAGACCGCCCGGGCCCTGGACGGCGCGCTGGACGCAGCCGGGCTCGGCCGCGGCGACCTGCGCCGCGCGGTGATCGCCCTCCCCGGATCCTTCGACCGGCACACCGGCGTCCTGCGCCACGCAGGGCACCTGCCGGACGGCCGGCAGTCCGCCGCCCTGCCGGAGCGGCTGGCCGAGGCCCTGTCCGTGCCGGTCGGGTACGAGAACGACGTGAACCTCGCCGCGGTCGCCGAACAGCGGCTCGGCGCCGCCCGCGGCCACGACGACTTCGTCCTGCTGTGGAACGGCGCGGGCCTCGGCGCCGCGCTGGTGCTCGGCGGGCGGCTGCACCGCGGTCGGACCGGCGGGGCGGGCGAGGTCGGGTTCCTGCCCGTGCCCGGGCGCCCGCTGGTCCGGCAGGCGGCCCGGGTCGGCGCGGGCGGCTTCCAGGACCTCGCCGGCGCCGGCGCGGTGGTCGCGCTGGGCGCCGCACTGGGCCTCGTCCCGTCCCCGGCCGACGGGCCCGCCGGGGGCGCGGCGCAGGCCGCCGCGGCGGCCGCGCTGCTGCGGCGTGCCGCCGCCGAACCCGAGGGCGTGCACCTGCGGCTGCTGCGGCGGTACGCCACCGCGCTCGCGACCGGACTCGCCGCCCTGGTCGCCGTACTGGACCCGGAGCTCGTCGTCCTCTCCGGTGCCGTCACCGACGCCGGCGGCGCGGCCCTGCGCGACCTGGTCCAGGCCGAACTCGCCGACCTCGCCCCCTCCGCTCCGCGCCTGGTCCCGGGGAGCGTGCGCGAGCGGCCGGTGCTGCGCGGCGCCCTGGAATCCGCCCTGGCCACCGCGCGCGACGAGGTCTTCGACACCTCGCGCCGCTGACCCCGTACCCCTCCACCGGAGTGAAAGGCTGGCGACCGTGACCTTGAAACTGGCAGTGGTGGGCGGCGGGTCCACCTACACGCCCGAGCTGATCGACGGCTTCGCGCGGCTGCGCGAGACCCTCCCGATCGCCGAGCTGGCGCTGGTCGACCCCGCCGCCGACCGCCTGGAGCTCGTCGGCGGCCTGGCCCGCAGGATCTTCGCCCGGCAGGGCCACCCCGGCCGCATCACCACCACCGCCGACCTCGACGCGGGCGTCGACGGCGCCGACGCGGTCCTGCTGCAGCTGCGCGTCGGCGGCCAGGCGGCCCGCCTCCGCGACGAGACGTGGCCGCTGGAGTGCGGCTGCCTCGGCCAGGAGACCACCGGCGCGGGCGGCCTCGCCAAGGCGCTGCGCACGGTGCCGGTGGTCCTGGACATCGCCGAGCGGGTCCGCCGCACCAGCCCCGGCGCCTGGATCATCGACTTCACCAACCCGGTCGGGATCGTCACGCGCGCCCTGCTGGACGCCGGCCACCGGGCCGTCGGCCTGTGCAACGTCGCCATCGGGCTCCAGCGCAGGTTCGCCGCGGTGCTCGGCACGGAGCCGGCCGACCTGCACCTGGACCACGTCGGGCTCAACCACCTCACCTGGGAGCTCGGCGTCCGCAAGGGCGGCCCCGACGGCGAGGACCTGCTGCCCGGCCTGCTCGCCGATCACGCGGACCGCATCGCCGCGGAGCTGAGGCTGCCGCGGGAGGTCCTGGACCGGCTCGGCACCGTCCCCTCCTACTACCTGCGCTATTTCTACGCGCACGACGAAGTGGTCCGGGAACTCGGGGCGAAGCCCTCCCGGGCCGCCGAGGTGGCCGCCATGGAGCGGGAGCTGCTCGCCCTGTACGCCGACCCCGCCCTCGACGAGAAGCCGGCGCTGCTGGCCTCGCGGGGCGGGGCCTTCTACTCGGAGGCGGCGGTGGAGCTGGCGTCGGCGCTCCTGGGCACCGGGGCGGGCCCGGGGTCGGTGCAGGTCGTCAACGCCCGCAACCGCGGAACGCTGCCCTTCCTCCCCGACGACGCGGTCGTCGAGGTGCAGGCCCGGGTCGACGGGTCGGGGCCGGTGCCCCTCCCGGCGCCTCGGCTGGACCCGCTGTACGCGGGGCTGGTGGGACACGTGGCCGCGTACGAGGAGCTGGCGCTGGAGGCGGCGCTGCGCGGCGGGCGCGACCGGGTGTTCCGGGCCCTGCTCGCGCACCCGCTGATCGGCCAGTTCGACCGGGCGGCCGGGCTCGCGGACCGGCTGCTCGCGCACAACAAGGAGTACCTGCCGTGGGCGTGAGCCGGCCCGCCGGCGCCGGGGCCGCCCCGGCGGCGGCCGTCCTCGCGGTCGACGCGGGCAACAGCAAGACCGACGCCGCCCTGGTCGCCGCCGACGGAAGCGTCCTCGGCCGGGGCCGCTCCGGCGGCTTCCAGCCGCAGCTGGCGGGAACGGAGGCGGCGGTGGACGAGCTGGAGCGGGCCGTCGCCGGGGCCGCCGCCGAAGCCGGGCTCCGCGGCGGACCCCCGTACGCGGACCGCGTCGCGGCGTGCCTGGCGAACGCGGACTTCCCCGTGGAGGAGGAGCGGTTCGCGCGGGCGATCGCCGCCCGCGGCTGGGCCGCGGGCGACCGGGTGCTCGTACGGAACGACACCTTCGCGGTCCTGCGGGCGGGGCTGGCCGACACGGACGCCCCGGCCGGGGTCGCGGTGGTGTGCGGCGCCGGCATCAACTGCGCGGGCATGCTGCCCGACGGCCGCACGGCCCGCTTCCCCGCGATCGGCAGGATCTCCGGGGACTGGGGCGGCGGCGTGCACCTGGCGCAGGAGGCCATGTGGTGGGCGGCACGGGCCGAGGACGGCCGCGGCGAGCCGACCGGGCTGGCCCGGGCCCTGCCGCGGCGCTTCGCCCTGGACTCGGTGGCGGCCCTGGTCGAGGCGCTGCACCTGGGAGAGCTGCCGCGGCGGCGGCTCCACGAGCTCGTGCCCGTCCTGTTCGAGACCGCCGAGGCCGGTGATCCCGTTGCCGCGGCGCTCGTCGACCGGCAGGCCGACGAGGTCGTCGCGATGGCGGCAGTGGCGCTGGCCCGGCTGGACCTGCTGGGGGCGCGGGCGCCGGTGCTGCTGGGCGGCGGCGTGCTCACGGCCGGGCACCGGCGGCTCGACGCCCGGATCGCGGCCGGGCTGGCGGAGCGGGCGCCGCAGGCCTCCGTCCGCGTGGTCGAGGCGCCGCCGGTGCTCGGGGCGGCGCTGCTCGGGTTGGACGCGGCCGGTGCGCCGGTGGCCGCGAGGGCAGAGCTGCGTGCCCAATTCGGGTGAACCCGCCCGGGAGGGGCCGGCTTCTGGAACCGTGTCGGTGGCGCGGACGTATTCACGGTGACGGCGTGGCGGGGGCGGCGCCGCCCGGGCACCGGGAGGGGACCGTCCGGGATCGGACACCGGGTGCTGTGGCCGGCCGCCGCTCCGGCCATACTGCTGCGGAGCATGGAGGACCGAGGGGGAGGTCACGGTGGCCATCACATCACGCGCGCCCGCGCCGGCGGGCGGCGCCGGCGGCACGGCCGCGGGGCCGCCCGCCGGTCCTCCGGGGCCCGGCACCGCCTGGGCCGAGGGGGTCGAGCGGCTGCGCGCCGCCGCGACCACCGAGCCGGGCCGGCTGCGGGTCATCGGCGCGCTCGTCGCCGGGCTCGTCCTGCTGTTCGGGGCGGTGACGGTGTGGGAGGTCGCCGACCGGGTCGGCTCCGCCGAGGACGTGGTGGGCCGCAGCCAGCCGCTCAGTGCGGACGCGGCGAGCATCTACCACTCCCTCGCGGACGCCGACACGGCGTCGTCGAGCGGGTTCCTCGCCGGCGCGGACGAGCCGCGCGACGTGCGGCAGCGGTACGAGAAGGACATGGCGGGCGCCTCCCGGCTGCTCGTCAGCGCCGCGGCGAACGCGGGGGAGGACGCCGAGTCCCGCCGGCAGATAACCCTCCTGGGGGAGCAACTGCCCCGCTACACCGGCCTGATCGAGCAGGCCCGCGCCAACAACCGGCAGGGCCTGCCGCTGGGCGGCGCCTACCTGCGGTACGCCAACGAGCAGATGAGCACCCAGCTGCTGCCTGCCGCGCAGCGGCTGTACGAGGCGGAGACGGGCCGGCTGTACGAGGACTACGACAACGCCCGCTCGCTGCCGCTGGCCCCGCTCGGCGCCGGGGTCCTCGCCCTGGCCGCGCTGGCGTGGGCGCAGCACCGCAACTACCGGCGGACGAACCGGGTCTTCAACCGCGGCCTCGTCGCGGCGACGGCCGCCACCCTGGTGGCGCTGCTGTGGCTGGTCGGGGGGCACGCGGTGGCGCGTTCGTCGCTGGCCGAGGCGCGGGCGGAGGGGCAGGAGTCGCTCAAGGTGCTGACCGACGCGCGGATCGCCGCGCTCCGGGCCCGCGCCAACGAGAACCTGACGCTGATCGCCCGAGGCGCCGTCCTCGCCGCCGACAACAAGTCCGACAAGTACGACGTGGACTTCGCGGCCGACATGAAGGCGCTCGACGCGGGCCTGGAGAAGGCGCTGCGCCTCGCGGACGACGACGAGGGGCGAGAGCCGGTCGCGAGCGCCGCGGAAGGCGTCCGGCAGTGGAAGCAGCGGCACGCGGCGGCCCGGGAGACGGACCTGCGGGGCGACTACCAGGCCGCCCTGCCGCAGGTCATCGGGGGCAAGGACCACAAGGACAGCAGCGGGGCGTCGTTCGACACGGTCGACGCCTCCCTGGAGCGGGCCCTGGCGCACGAGCAGGCGGAGTTCACACGGGCCGCCCGGTCCGGGCTGGGCGCGTTCGGCGGGTTGGTGACGGGTTCGGCGGCCCTGGCGGTCGTCGGCGCCGCGGCGGTGCTCCTCGGCATCGGGCGCCGGCTTTCGGAGTACAGGTGACAGCGATGCGGACAGGCGTGAGGCGCGAGGACGAGGCCCCCCGCGGCGGCGGCCCGGAGAGCGGGCGGGCCCGGCCGCCGCGGATGCGCCGGCTCGCCCGGCGGCTGCGCGGCTGGGGCGGGGTCAGCGCGATGGCCGCGGCCTGCGCGGTGACCGCGGCCGTGCTGCTGCCGCTGGCCCAGGCGGCCCCGGAGGACGGCCCGCCGGCCGCGGTCCGCCCGCCCGGCTCCGTCGCGGCCGTCCCGCAGGCGCCGTGGACGCTGACCGACACCTGCCCGGACCCGGAGGCCAGCCTGCGCCCGTCCGCGGGCGACGGCCCGACGATCGAGCGGATCCGCAAGGCGGGCAAGCTCGTCGCCGGCGTGGACCAGAACAGCTTCGCGTGGGGGTACCGCAACCCGGTCGACGGCCGCCTCGACGGCTTCGACATAGCCCTGGTCCGGGCCATAGCCAAGGACATCCTGGGCGATGAGAACGCGGTCATCTACCGGGCCATCCCGACGAACCAGCGCATCCCCGCCCTCCAGGAGGGCCGGGTGGACGTCGTCGTGCGCACCATGACGATCAACTGCAAGCGGCTGGAGGACGTCGCCTTCTCGACGGCGTACTTCGAGGCCGGGCAGCAGGTGCTCGCGCCGAAGGGCTCCCCGATCACCGGGTACGACGCCTCGCTGAAGGACCGCCGCATCTGCACGGCGGCCGGCTCGACGGCGGAGACCGCCCTGAAGGCCCAGGCGTACGGGGCGCTCCCGGTCAGCGTCCCCAACCAGCTGGACTGCCTGGTCCGGCTCCAGCTCGGGGAGGTCGACGGCATCATCACCGACAACGCGCTCGCCGCCGGGCAGGCCGCGCAGGACCCCTCGGTGCGGCTCGTCGGGGCGCCGTTCACCAAGGAGTTCTACGGGGTGGCCGTGCACAAGGACGCCCCGGACCTGGTGCGCCGGGTCAACAAGGTGCTGGAGGACTACCGCGCCGGCGGTGGCGGCAGCCCGTGGATGCAGGCGTACGCCCGCCACCTGGGGCCCGTGCTGCCCGGCGTGGCCGGGCCGCCCGCCCCCAGGTACCGGGACTGACGGCGGTGGCAGGGGCAGGCCGCGCCGGCGGGGAAGAATCGGAGCCGGACACCGGGGATCCCCGGCGGGACGGCGCAGGAGCGGAGGCGGGGCCGGTGGAGGCACGGTCGTTGGAGGCGCAGTCGGCGTTGCTGGACCGGGACGGCGTCGACCGTGCGCTGGCCCGGCTCGGGGCGGAGCACGAGGCCGTCGAGACCTCCCTGCTCGCGCTCCAGGACCACGCCGGGCGGCGCCTGCTGGAGGGCGCGGACCTGGCGGGGGTGACCAGGGAGCGCTGGGCCGCCGCCGACGCCGCGATCACCCGGCTGTGGACGTACTTCGACGCCTACAGCGGGGCGCTGGCCGCGGCCCGCGCCATCCGGGAGCGACGGCGCTGGCTCAGCCGGGACGACCTGGTCGACCTCACGGAGCGGCTGCGCGGGCCCGGCGTGCACATCGCCGGCGCCGCCGCCGGGGGCGCGGGCCTGGCGGAGCGGTTCTCGCTGGCCGAGCTGGTGGCCCGGATGAACGAGCTGTACGCGGCCTCCCTCGACGTGGTGGTCGCCGCCGACGCGGTGTGGTCGGCGCTGCCCGCCCGGATCGACCTGCTGGCGGCGGAGCTGCGGCGCACCCGCTCGCTGGCCCACTCGGTGGGGGTCCGCCCCGGCGAGCACCCCGCGGGCGACGACCTGGAGGCGATCACCGCCGAGCTGGCGGACCTGCGCGAGCAGGTCGTCGCCGACCCGCTGGCGTTCTGGCAGCCGGCCGCGGGCAGCTCCGCGCCGGGCGGGGGCCGCCCCGACACCGGGCGCTACGACCGCGCCGCGCTCGCGCTGGAGGACGTACGCCGCGAGGTCGAGGCGGTGCTGGCCGTCCGGCAGGACGCCGAGCAGCGGCTGGTCGCCCTGCGGGACGTCCTCTCCCGGGCCGACCGGACCCTGGCGGAGGCCCGGGCCGCGCGCACCGAGGTGCTGGCGAAGATCGCGGCGTCCGAGGTGCCGGCGGTGAGCGGTCCGCCGACCGCGCTGCAGGAGCAGCTGGCGCTGGCCGCCGAGTACCGGCGCACCGCGCGCTGGCACCGGCTGTCGCCGCTGCTGGACGCGCTGGAGGAGCGGGCCGAGGAGGAACTCTGCCGGGCCCGCGAGTCGTTGACCGCGGTGACGGCTCCGCTGGCCGTGCGCGCCGAGCTGCGCGGCCGGCTGGACGCCTACCGGGCGAAGGTCGCCCGGCACGGCCTCGCGGAGGACGTGGTGCTGGTCGAGCGGTACGACACGGCTCGGCGGATGCTGTGGAGCGCGCCGTGCGACCTGCGGGCCGCCGAGCAGGCGGTGCTGCGCTACCAGCAGGCGGCCGCGGAGGCGCTGGCCCCGCAGCAGGACAGGCCCGTGGGGCCGGGAGGGGAGGGCGCATGAGCCGGATCGGGACCGCGTGCGCACGCCCCGGCTGCCCGGGGGCGTACGAGGACATGGGCGGCGGCGGGCTGTACTGCGGGACGTGCGGGCTGGCGCCCGCCTCGGCGAGACCCGGCGTTCCGGCGGCGGGGGCCGCGGGTCCGGGGCTGCCGAGACCGGGGCTGCCGGGACCGGGCGCCGCGTGGCCGGGGGGTGCCGCGACGGGAGGTGCCGCGGACCTCGTGTCGCATCCGACGGGCATGACGAGCCCGGCCCGGCACCCCGACCCGCGGGGCTCGCAGGGCTCCGGCCGGCCCGGTTCGTCCTCGGCGCGCTCCGCCGGCTCGGCGTCCGCGCGCTCCTCCCGCTCGTCGTCGTCGCGGCGCTCGGTGTCCGGCCGGCTGGCGGGCGTGGCGTCGAACCGGTCCGTGTCGGTGCGCAGTTCGGGCTCGTCGGCCGGATCGTCGGGCCGCAGCCGGCTGGGGGCCGGGCTGGTCAGCGTGCCCGAGGTGCCGCGCCCGGACCCGTCGGCGGCCGTCCTGGAGAACCCGGAGGTGCCGGAGCGCAAGCGGTTCTGCTCGCGCGCCGACTGCGGGGCCCCGGTGGGCCGCGCGCGCGGCGACCGCAGGGGCCGGACGGAGGGGTTCTGCACCAAGTGCGGGCACCCGTACTCCTTCGTGCCGAAGCTGCGCCCGGGCGACGTCGTCCACGGCCAGTACGAGGTCGCGGGCTGCCTGGCGCACGGCGGTCTGGGCTGGGTGTACCTGGCGGTGGACCGGGCCGTCTCCGACCGGTGGGTGGTCCTCAAGGGCCTGTTGGACACCGGCGACCAGGACGCGATGGCGGCGGCCATATCGGAGCGCCGGTTCCTCGCGGAGATCGAGCACTCCAACATCGTGCGGATCTACAACTTCGTGGAGCACCTGGACCAGCGGACCGGCTCGCTGGACGGGTACATCGTGATGGAGTACGTCGGCGGCAAGTCGCTGAAGGAGATCGCGAACGAGCGGCGCCGGCCGGACGGGCGGCGTGATCCGCTCCCGGTGGAGCAGGCCTGTGCGTACGGGATCGAGGCGCTGGAGGCGCTCGGGCACCTGCACAGCAGGAACCTGCTCTACTGCGACTTCAAGGTCGACAACGCGATCCAGCAGCAGGACCAGCTGAAGCTGATCGACATGGGCGCGGTGCGCCGGATGGACGACGCCGAGTCGGCGATATACGGCACGGTCGGCTACCAGGCGCCGGAGGTCGCGGAGGCGGGGCCGTCGGTCGCCTCCGACCTGTACACGGTGGCGCGGACGCTGGCGGTCCTGACGTTCGACTTCCAGGGCTACACGACCGTGTTCGCGGATTCGCTGCCGGATCCGGAGCACATCGAGGTGTTCCGGCGGTACGAGTCGTTCTACCGGCTGCTCGTGCGGGCGACGGATCCGGATCCGGGGCGGCGTTTCTCGTCCGCGCAGGAGATGGCGGACCAGCTGACGGGTGTGCTGCGGGAGGTCGTCGCCCTGCAGACGGGCCGCCCGCGGCCGCAGTTGTCGACGCTGTTCGGGCCGGAGCTGCGGGTCCCGGACACCCGCCTGTTCGCGGACGCCGCGGACACCGAGGTGTCCCGCCTGGGGGCGCGGCCGGAGCCGGGCCACGGCCCGGTCCTCGGCCGCCTGCTCGGCCTCGCCGGCCGGGGTACGCGGTCCGCCGCGGCGGAACGGGATCCCGGCGCGGCGGCGCCGCCCGCGCCGGCCGCGGCACGGCCGGGCGAGGCGGCTCCCGCCGCGGCCGTCCCGGCCGCGGCTCCCCTGGGGGTCGAGGCGACCCACCGGGCGAGTGCGGTCCCGGCGCCCCGCCGTGTCCCGTCGGCGGCGGCCGCGGCTGCGGCCGTCCCCCGCCCGCAGGCCTCGGCCGGCGATCCGGCCGGCGGGGCTGCGGCCGCTCGGCGGGCCGTCGCGGACGCCCGCGAGATGGCGCTGGCCCTGCCGCTGCCGCTGGTCGACCAGGGCGACCCCAACGCCGGGTTCCTCGCCGGACTGCTGGCCTCGGCCCCGGCCGACCTGCCGGCCGCGCTGGCCGCGGCGCCGGCGGACTCGGTCGAGCTGCGCCTGCGGGCGCTGCGGGCCGAGCTGGAGCTGGGCAGGACCGCCGCCGCGGGCGCCGCCCTGGCCGAGCTGGAGGCCGCTCATGCCGACGACTGGCGGGTGGTGTGGGCGCGCGGCGTCGTGTCCCTGGCAGGCGGGGAGGACGCGGTCGCCGCCCTGTCCTTCGACGCGGTGTACGACGCCTTCCCCGGCGAGCCCGCGCCGAAGCTCGCGCTGGGCCTGTGCGCGGAGATCCTGGGGCAGTTGGACAACGCGGCCGAGTACTACCGGCTCGTGTGGGCCACCGACCCGGGTTTCGTGAGCGCCGCGTTCGGACTGGCCCGCGTCCAACTGGCCGCCGGGGACCGCGAGGCGGCGGTGCGGACCCTGGAGTCCGTCCCGGAGTCCTCCATCCACTACACGGCCGCCCGGGTGGCGGCGGTACGGGCACGTCTGCGCGACCGCTCTCCCGAAGAGGCCCTGCTGCCCGATCTGGTGGCGGCTGCCGCGCAGGTGGAGGCCCTGGTGCGGCTCGGGTTGGACGCGGAGCGGCAGGAACGGCTGTCGGCGGAGGTTCTGGGCTCGGCCCTGGACTGGGTACTGTCGGGTAGCCGGGGGACGGACCCCGGCCGGACCACGCTGCTCGGCAGTCAACTGGACGAGCGGGGCCTGCGCTTCGGCTTGGAGCGCTCGTACCGCGTCCTCGCGCGGCTGGCGCAGCGCGGTGAGGACAGGATCGAACTGGTGGAGCGGGCCAACCGCTTCCGTCCCCGGACGTGGGTGTGAGTGATGTCGATGCATCGGCCGTCTGGCTGCCCCAGCTGCGCGGAGCCCCTGGAGGAGGGGGACCGTTTCTGCGGTTACTGCGGCTCCCCCGTCTGCGCGTTCCCGCCGCCCCTGCCGGCGGGAGCGCGCAGACGGGGGAGCCGCAGTAACCGCAGAAACGGTCCCCCTCCTCCAGGGGCTCCGCGCAGCTGGGGCAGCCAGAC
>NZ_RPSE01000205.1:0-10811 GCF_003949955.1 Streptomyces sp. WAC05292 | reverse complement strand
GCCGGACTGGCGGGCGCGGCCGCCGCGGCGCAGGCGGGGGCGGTCACCGGGTGCCCCGCTTGATGTACTCCTCCAGCGCGGCGGCCTCGGCGGCGGTGACGATCTGCGGGCCGGTCAGGACCGGGCGGCCGCCGCCGAGCACGTCGGCGTTGTAGCGGTAGAGCCACAGCAGGTCGACGGCCTGGTAGCCCTGGAGGTAGGGCTGCTGGTCGACGGCGAAGCCGAGGACGCCGGACTTCAGGTCGCGGGCGACTGCGGCGTTGAGGTCGAAGGTGTCGACCTCGGCCTTGCTTCCGGCCGCCTCCTTCGCCTTCACGGCGGTCGCCGCGAACGGCGCGCCGAGGGTGAGGACCGCGTCGACGGACGGGTCGGCCTGCAGCTTGGCCTGGACGGCCGCCTGGACGGACGGCATGTTGGTGCCCTCGACGTAGAGGTTCTCCATGGTGCCGCCGAAGGTCTTCTTCGCCCCGGCGCACCGCTGCTCGTGCCCGACGTTGCCCTGCTCGTGCAGGACGCAGACCGCCTTCGTGCGGCCGCGGCGGGTCAGCTCGGCGCCGACGGCCTCGCCGGCGACCTGCTCGTCCTGGCCGATGTGGGTGAGCGCCCCGTACTCGGCCGACTGGGCGGACCCGGAGTTGACGGTGACGACCGGGATGCCGGCCTTGACGGCCTTGGCGACGACGTCCTTGAGCGCTTCGGGCTTGGCGAGGCTGACGATGATGCCGTCGGCCTTCTGGTCGATGGCGTTCTGCACGAACTGGGCCTGCTGCTGCGCCTGGTCGTCGTGCGAGTAGACGAAGTTGATGTTGTCCTTCGCCGCGGCCTCCTTGGCGCCCTTCTGGACGATGTCCCAGAAGGTGTCTCCGTCCCCCGCGTGCGTGACCATCGCGAAGGTCCAGCGCGGGGTGGACACGGCGGGCCGGCCCGCCGCCGCGGCCTTGGCGCGATCCTCGGCGCGCTTGCCGCCCGTGCTGCTGCAGCCCGCGAGGGAGGCCCCCAGTACCGCCGCGAGCACGGCGCCGACGACGCGTACCCCTGTCCCGACCCTTGCCACGTTGCCGTGCCCTTCCTTCGTGCGGTGTCTTCGTCTTCCGCGGTCCGCTGATGTCAAAGCGGTCATTCCGGTTCCAGCCGCCCAGTATCCGCCACAGTGCACCATGTGCGGCCATCGGGGGCGTCCCGGCGATCCGGGCAGGCCCGGGTGCCCGCAGGCGGATTGACAGCACCGCCGCCGCGGTCCAGGTTGAGTGCATGCGCATCGGGCTGATCGGAACGGGCCGCATCGGGTCCTTCCACGCCGCGGCTCTGGCCCGCCACCCGGACGCCGGCTCGCTCCTGCTGGCCGACGCCGATCCCGGGCGGGCCGCGCGGCTCGCCGAGCGGCTGGGCGCGACGGCCGCCCCGACCGTGGACCAGGTGTTCACCTGGGGGGTGGACGCGGTGGTCGTCTCCAGCGCCACCGACGCGCACGCGGAGCTGGTGGTGCGGGCCGTGCGGGGCGGTCTGCCGGTGTTCTGCGAGAAGCCGCTGGCCTCGGACCTCGCCCGGACGCTGTCGGTGCTGCGGGAGGTGGAGGCCGCGGGCGGGGTGCTCCAGCTGGGGTTCATGCGCCGCTTCGACGCCGGGTACCTCACCGCGCGGGAGCTGGTCCGCTCGGGTGCGCTGGGCCGGCTGCACACCGTGCGGACGATGACGGCCGATCCGCAGCCGCCGCCCGCGCCGTACCTGGCGACGTCGGGCGGGCTGTTCCGGGACTGCCTGGTGCACGACTTCGACATGGTGCGCTGGGTGACCGGCCGGGAGGTGGCGCACGTGTACGCGGCGGGCTCGGACGCGGGCCCGCCGGTGTTCCGCGAGACGGGTGATGTGGACACGGCCGCGGCGGTGCTCGTCCTGGACGACTCCACGCTCGTGACGTGTACCGGGACCCGCTGCAACGGGGCGGGGTACGACGTCCGGATGGAGCTGGCCGGGGAGCTCGACCAGGTCTCCTCCGGGCTGGACGACCGCACCCCGATCGCGTCGACGGAGCCGCACGGCCCGCCGCCGGCGGCGAAGCCGTGGACGGGTTTCCTGGAGCGGTTCGCCCCGGCGTACGAGGCGGAGCTGGCCGCGTTCGTCCGGCTCGTGCGCGGCGAGGGGCCGAACCCCTGCGACGGGCGGGAGGCGCTGGCCGCGCTGCGCGTCGCCGAGGCGTGCGAGCTGTCGCGGCGGGAGCGGCGCCCGGTGGACCTGGCGGAGCTGCCCGGCCTGTGAGCGGCCGGGCGCGGGCTGCGGCTGCCGCGGGTGGCGGGGCACGGTCCGCGGCTACCAGCGCACCGGGAGCCGGGTCACTCCCCGCATGAGGCTGCCGCCGACCCAGGCGGGCGGCCCGGCGCCGGGGTCCTCGGCCAGGTTCGGGAAGCGCTCCAGCAGGCCGCGGATGGCGGTGCGCCCCTCCAGCCGGGCGAGCGGGGCGCCGAGGCAGAAGTGCAGTCCGTGGCCGAAGGCCAGGTGGCCCTGGGGTGCGCGCCGGATGTCGAAGGTGTCGGGGTCGGTGTAGCGGGCCGGGTCGCGGTCGGCCGCGGCGAGCGAGACGAGGACGGTGGACCCGGCGGGGATGAGGGTGGCGCCGATCTCCACGTCCTCGCGGGCGTGCCGGTAGGTGGCGTTCTGCACGGGGCCCTCGTGGCGGAGCATCTCCTCGACGGCCCCGTCGAGGAGCCCGTCCGGATCGGCGCGGAGCGCGGCGAGCTGCGCGGGGTGGGCGAGCAGGGCCCGGACGCCGTTGCAGATGAGGTTGACGGTGGTCTCGTGGCCGGCGATCAGCAGCAGGAAGGCCATGCCGATCAGCTCGTCCGGGGAGAGGGAGTCGCCGTCCTCGTCGCGGGTGCGGATGAGGGCGGAGAGCAGGTCCTGGCCCGGCTCCTCGGCCTTGGCCTCGACGAGCTCGGCGAGGTAGAGGCTGAGCTGCCGGTGCGCGGCGGTGTCGGGGGCGCCGGAGGGCGGGGAGACGACCGCCTTGGACCAGTGGCCGAACCGCTCCCGGTCGAGGCCGGGCACGCCGAGCAGTTCGCAGATGACGGTCATCGGCAGCGGGAAGGCGAGGGCCTGCACGAGGTCGGCGCTGCGCTGCGGGCGGGCCGCCATCGCGTCGAGCAGCTCGTCGGCGACCTCCCGGACGCGGGGGCGGAGCGCCTCGACGCGGCGGGCGGTGAACTCGCGGGCGACCAGCCGGCGCAGCCTGGTGTGCTGCGGCGGGTCCGACTCCAGCATGTTGAGGTTGGCGGCGGTGTGGGGGACGTCCGGCAGGCGCTCGCGCCAGTCCTTGGCGAGGCCGGGGTGGGTGAGGGCCTGCCGGGCCTCCTCGTGGCCGACGACGATCCAGGCCGGTTCGTACGCGTCCGAGGAGGCGGCGATGCGGTGGACCGGGCCCCGCGCGCGCAGCGCCGCGTAGAAGGAGTAGGGGTCGGCCTGGAAGTCCGGGGCGTTTCCGCTGATGTCCGGTTGGGGCATGCGGCCCAGCGTACGGCGGGGGTTGATCCGCGGGCCCGCCCGTTTCCGGCCACTGTGCGGGCGTCCCCGCGCCGCCGCGGGGGCGGGTCAGAAGGTGCCGAAGGAGGCGCGGCCGGTACGGCGGTAGGTGTGGATGGCGGTGCCCGCGGCGGTGGTCCGGGAGGCGGTGAGCTCGCAGGCGGTCGGCAGGCCGCCGCGGGGGAACAGCCGGCGGCCCGCCCCCAGGTAGACGGGGAAGACGAGCAGGTTCATCTCGTCGACGAGGTCGCGGGCCAGCAGCCACTGCGCCAGCATGCCGCTGCCGTGCACCTGGAGTTCGCGGTCGGCCGGGAGCGCGTCCTTGACGCGGACGATCTCGCCCTGCAGGTGCTCGCCGTCGATGACGGTGGTCCCCGCCCACTGCGGGTCGGCCAGGGTCGTCGAGGCCACGTACTTGGGCAGGCCGTTCAGCCGGCCGGCGATGGGGTCCGCCGGGTCGGTGACCTGCGGCCAGTACCCGGCGAAGATGTCGTAGGTCCGCCGGCCGAGGAGGAAGGCCCCGACCCGGTCGAACACCTCGGTCATGAACTGCGCCATGCCGTCGTCGGCGTAGGGCACCAGCCAGCCGCCGTACGCGAAGCCGCCGCTGGGATCCTCGGCGGGCCCGCCCGGGGCCTGCATCACGCCGTCGAGGGTGAGGAAGGTGGTCAGGGTCAGCTTGGCCATGGCCGGGCGCTCCTTCGGGTCGGTGTCGCCTGCACCGCACCAGGGTCCCCGCCCGCGCCGGGCTCGGCCGTGCGGCACGCACGGACGCCAGGTCGGATTCCTGCCAGACGCCCGACCTCCCCACGGCGTTTCCTTGAAGCGTCAACGAGTCAGCGGGAGGAAGGAACACCGTGAACGGGAACGCAGTGGCCCTCGTGACGGGCGGCAGCCGGGGCATCGGGGCGGCGACCGCGCTGCGCCTGGCGGAGGACGGCGCGGACGTGGCCCTCACCTACGTGAGCGGGGCGTCGGCGGACGCGGCCGCCGATGTCGCCGCCCGGATCGAGGCCATGGGCCGGCGCGCCCTGGCCGTGCGCGCCGACGCCGGGGACGCGGAGCAGGCAGCCGGAGCGGTGGCGGCGGCCGTGGACGGGCTGGGCCGGATCGACATCCTGGTCAACAACGCCGGGATAGGCGTGCTCGGCCCGCTGGAGGACCTGGCCGCGGCCGACGTGGACCGCGTGCTCGCCGTCAACGTGCGCGGCGCGTTCGTGACGGCGCAGGCGGCGGCCGGCCGCATGCGGGCCGGGGGCCGCATCATCACCGTCGGCAGCTGCCTGGTGCAGCGGGTGGCCGCACCGGGCGGCACCCTGTACGCGATGAGCAAGGCGGCGCTGACGGGTCTGACGAAGGGCCTGGCCCGCGAACTCGGCGGGCGGGGCATCACCGCGAACCTGGTCCACCCCGGCCCCGTGGACACGGACATGAACCCGGCGGACGGGCCGCACGCCGCCCCGCAGAGCGCGGCGACGGCCCTGGGCCGGTTCGGCACGCCGCACGAGGTGGCCGCCGTCGTGTCGTTCCTGGCGGGCCCGGAGGCCGGCTACGTGACGGGAGCGGAGTTCTCGGTGGACGGCGGCTACACCGTGTAGTCCGCGCGGCCGCCGCGGGGGGGGCGCCGCCCCCGCGGCGGCCGGACCGGCCGGGTCGTCAGCCGCCGAGTTCCTGGTGGCGGGCGGTGAGCGCCGCCGTGCCCGCCTCCGTCAGGGAGCCGTACAGGCGCAGGCGGGAGAAGCCGCCGTCGGGGAAGATGTCGATCCGGACGTGTGTGCCGACCGCCGGGGCGTCCAGCACGAAGCGGTGGTTCGTGTCGGGCTGGAGGCGGGTGCGCGGCAGGAACTCCGTCCACTCGCCGTCCTCGCCGGTGCGTACGGACAGCGAGGCCCAGCCGGCCGAGTTGCCCTTGAGGTAGGCGGTGTCGATCTCCACGGCGCGGATCTCGGACTCGGCGGCGAGCCGGTAGCGGATCCAGTCGTTGCCCCGGTCGCGGCGGCGGGCGGTCTCCCAGCCGTCGTCCATCTTGCGGGAGCGGCCCGGGTTGATGGTGTTGGTCGGCGGGGAGTAGAAGCGGTTGGACGCGTCCTCGACGGCGCCCCCGTTCTCCAGGGCGACGACGTCGAAGGAGCCGAGGGCCGCCAGCCACGCGGGGTCGGGCAGCACCTCGCCGTGGACGCGCAGGCGGGCGATGCCGCCGTCCGGGTGCTGGTTCACCCGCAGGTGGGTGAAGCGCTGCTCGGCGTCGACCTCGAAGCCGTTGGCGGCGTGCCCGCCGACCGGGGTGCGGGGCACGAGGGTGGTCCACTTCACGCCGTCGGCGAGGAGCTCCTGCGGGGTGGGGGCCTGCGCGCCCGTCCAGTTGGTGCCCTCGACGGAGACGGCCTGCGGCATGTTGCCGCGGAAGTGGGCGGTGTCGACGACGATGCCGCGGACCACGCCGGGCGCGCCCAGGCGTACGAGCGCCCAGTCGTGGTCGTCGGCGGTGGGCCAGGGCTGCTCGGCGGAGGCGCCGCGGCGGCGGCGGGTCTCCCAGCCGTCCATGACCTTGCCCTTGTGGCCGAAGTGCTCGGGGTCGAACTCGGCGGGCTCGGGGACGAGGAGGTTCTCCCGCTGGGCGAAGAACTCGTCGTTCGCGGCGATCACACCGGCGCCGAGCTGCCGGTCGGCGAGGTTCGCGTACTGGGTGAACGGGAACTCGGCCGTGCGATAGTCGGCGTACGGGTCGCCTCCCCCGTACGGGTTCGCGTTGCCGGTGAAGGAAGGGATCGCCACTGTCAGTTCTGCCTTTCGAGGAGTCGGCCGGTGGGCTCGGTGGGGGTGCCGTGGTCGGCGATCCGCACACCGCGCAGCCAGGTGGACCGCACGACGCCGTACAGGGTCCTGCCCGCGTACGCCGTGACCTGGTTGCGGTGGTGGAGCTCGGCCGGGTCCACGGTGAAGGTCTCGTCGGGGGCGAGGACGGCGAAGTCGGCGTCGCGGCCGGCCTCGATGGCGCCCTTTCGGCCGAGGCCCGCGAGGCGGGCGGGGGCGGTGGACATCCAGCGGGCGACGTCCTCCAGGGTGCGGCCGCGGCGGCGGGCCTCGGTCCAGATGGCCGGGAGGCCGAGCTGGAGGGAGGAGATGCCGCCCCAGGCGGTGGAGAAGTCGGCCGTCTTGAGGTCGGCGGTGGACGGCGAGTGGTCCGAGACGATGCAGTCGATGGTGCCGTCGGCGAGCGCCTCCCACAGCAGGTCCTGGTTGGCGGCCTCGCGGATGGGCGGGCAGCACTTGAACTCGCTGGCGCCGTCCGGGACCTCCTCGGCCGTCAGGGTGAGGTAGTGCGGGCAGGACTCGACGGTGATGCGCACGCCCTCGGCGCGGGCGGCGGCGATCGCGGGCAGCGCGTCGGCGGAGGAGAGGTGCAGGACGTGGACGCGGGCGTCGAGGCGGCGGGCCTGGGCGATCAGGTTCTCGATGGCGGTGTTCTCGGCGGCGCGCGGCCGGGAGGCGAGGAAGTCGGCGTACCGGGGGCCGGGGACGACGGGCGCGGAGTCCAGGTGGTGCGGGTCCTCGGCGTGCACGATCATCAGGCCGCCGAAGCCGCTGATCTCGGCGAGGGCCACGGCGAGCTGCTCCTGGTCGAGCTGGGGGAACTCGTCGACGCCGGAGGGCGACAGGAAGCACTTGAAGCCGAAGACGCCCGCGTCGTGCAGGGGGCGGAGGTCCTTGGTGTTGTCGGGCAGGGCGCCGCCCCAGAAGCCGACGTCGACGTGCGCCTTGGCGCGGGCCACGTCCTGCTTGACGGCGAGGTTCGCGGTGGTGGTGGTCGGGGGGAGGGAGTTCAGCGGCATGTCGAGGATCGTCGTGATGCCTCCTGCCGCGGCGGCGCGGGTGGCCGTCCAGAAGCCCTCCCACTCGGTGCGGCCGGGGTCGTTCACGTGGACGTGGGTGTCCACCAGGCCTGGGAGGAGGACGTCGTCCCCGAAGTCCTCCAGGCGGGCGCCGGCGGGCACGGGCGCCTCGTGGGGCAGGACGGCGGCGATCTTCCCGGCGGCGACGGCCACCGAGGCGGCGCGCGTCCCTTCGGGCGTGATGACGCGGGTCGAGCGCAGTACCAGTTCCACGTCGTCGGACACGCCGGAACCTCCCCATCTACTTCCACAGAGTGAAATTCAACGTTCTGTTGACGGAGTCTTCACGCCGATCCGGGGCCCAGTCAAGAGCGCCGTGGCACTGCACCGACACACCGGCTGCGCAATTGGATGTTTCCACAAGATGGAATTAGGATTTCGCTATCCAGAATGTAGCTATCGCCGCCGGGAGGCGGACGGGTAACTTCCCGAGCACCCCCGCCACCCGGGCAAACCCGCTCTGACCGGCGAGTACGGCGCCCACCCGGCCCTGGGGCCGGCGCCGACCGACCGGTAGGCTGCTTCCTTGCCTGCCAGCACCGAAAGGACCGCGCCGTGCCGACGTCCAGCGCCAGCACCACCGACGCTTCCGCCAAGCCCACCGCCGGCGGCGGTGGCGTCCAGTCCCTCGAGCGCGCCTTCGACCTGCTCGAGCGCATGGCCGATGCCGGGGGCGAGGTCGGCCTGAGCGAGCTCTCCACCGCCAGCGGCCTGCCGCTGCCGACGATCCACCGCCTGATGCGCACCCTCGTCGCCTGCGGCTACGTACGCCAGCAGCCCAATCGACGGTACTCCCTCGGCCCCCGCCTGATCCGGCTCGGCGAGTCCGCGTCCCGCCTCCTGGGCACCTGGGCCCGCCCCTACCTGGCCCGGCTCGTCGAGGAGACCGGCGAGACCGCCAACATGGCGCTGCTCGACGGCGACGAGATCGTGTACGTGGCGCAGGTGCCGTCCAAGCACTCCATGCGCATGTTCACCGAGGTGGGCCGCCGCGTGCTGCCGCACTCCACGGGCGTCGGCAAGGCCCTCCTGGCCCACACCCCGGCGGACGAGGTCCGCGCCCTGCTCGCCCGGACCGGCATGCCGGCCGCCACCGAGAAGACGATCACCACGCCCGAGGGCTTCCTGGAGGCCCTGGAGCAGGTGCGCAGGCTGGGCTACGCGGTCGACGACAACGAGCAGGAGATAGGGGTCCGCTGCCTGGCCGTGTCGGTGCCGAACTCGCCGACCGCCGCCGCGATCTCCATCTCGGGTCCGGCGGGCCGGGTGACCGAGGACCTGACCGCGTCCATCGTGCCGATCCTGCAGAACGTGGCGGCCGAGCTGTCGGTGGCCCTGCAGAGCCAGAGCCCCGCGTAGCGCGCCGGAGGGCCCGTGCGGGGGACGCTTCCTCCCCGCACGGGCCTGTACCGGGGCCCCTCACGCGGCCGGCAGGGGCTCCGTGAGCCGGCCGTCCGCCATCACGACCGTGCGGTCCGCACGCTCCAGGTGGGCGCGGTCGTGCGTGACCAGCACCGTGGCGGTGGACCGCTCCCGGGTGAGGGAGGCCAGCAGGTCGAGCACGGCCGCGCCGCGCTCGTGGTCGAGGGCGCTGGTGGGCTCGTCGACCAGGAGCACCGACGGCTCGTTCATCAGCGCGCGGGCGATGTTCACGCGCTGGCGCTGCCCGCCGGAGAGCTGGTGGGGGCGCCGGTCCGCCTTGTCGGCGAGCCCGACGGCGTCCAGCAGCTCCAGGGCCCGGCGGCGCAGCGCCCGCGGCGGGCGCCCGGAGAGGTGCGCCATCGCCAGCAGCTGCTCGGCGGCGGTCAGCGACGGCAGCAGGTTGGGCTGCTGGAAGACGATGCCGATCTCCTCTCGGCGCAGCGCCGCCTTCTCGGCCGGGGTCAGTCGCGCGGTGTCCCGCCCGGCCACCACGACCCGCCCGGAGTCCGGGGTCACGAGGGTGGCGGCGACCGCCAGCAGGCTGGACTTCCCGGAACCGGATGGCCCGACGACAGCGGTGAGGGTGCCCGCGGGGGCCTCCAGGGAAACGGCGTCCAGGGCGGTGAGCCGGCCCTCGCCGTCCGGGTAGGTGAGGGTGGCGTCGTGCACCAGCAGGGTCATCGGGCGCTCCCGAGGGCGGTCAGGGGGTCGACGGCGGTGATCCGCCGGATGGACAGCGCGGCGCCGAGCGCACCGAGCACGATCATGACGGCGGCCGGGAACAGCACGGTGCCGGCGTCGAGGACGAACGGGACGTCGCCCCCGCCGATCAGCGCGCCGAGGCCGGCGGCCAGGGCGGTGCCGAGGCCGGTGCCGAGCGCGAGCATCACCACGGCCTGGCCGAGGGCGTCGCGCAGGAGGTACGGGGTGGAGGCGCCGAGCGCCTTCAGGACGGCGACGTCGCCGCTGCGCTGGATGGTCCACACGGTGAAGAAGGCCCCGGTGACGAGGGCGGAGATGGCGAAGAGGAAGCCGCGCATCAGCTGGAGCGAGCCGTTCTCGGACCGGTAGGAGCCGATGGCGCCGAGGGCGTCCCCGACCGTCTGCGTTTCCGTGCCGGCGGCCCGGTCGGCGGCGGCGAGGCCGGCGCCGGCGGAGGCGTCGACGGCGATGACGGTGGCGGCCGTCGCACCGGCAGCGGCGTCGGAGACGCTGCCCGGGGAGCCGAGGCGCTGCCAGTCGCCCAGGTCCGCCCACACGACGGGCGTGTGGCTGTACGCGGCGGTGCCGGCGACGGCGGCGACGGTCAGCTCCAGCGGCCCGACGGCCAGCCGGGAGCCGGGCGTGAGGCCGCCGAGCTCCTGCGCCGCCTGCTCGGTGAGGACCACCCGGCCCGGGCCGGGTCCGCCCCCGGCTGCGGGGGCGAGCGGGCCGCCCGGCTCCACCCCGAAAACGGACACCGCCGCGGTCCGCTCCCCCGCCGCGGCGTCGGTGGTGCGGATGCCGAGCGGGTCGGCGGACCGCACACCGGGCGTGTCCCGCCACGCCCGCCAGGCCTCCTCGGTGACCCGGGAGCGGCTGAACGACACCTCCTGCTGCCCCGGTGGGGCGGCGAAGGCCAGGTGCGAGGCGGGCAGCCCGGTGATCGCCGAGACGTTCTCCCGGGCCAGGCCGGCCGTCAGCCCCGACAGCAGGCCGACCAGCAGCGTGACCAGCACGACGACCGACCCCATGAGCGCGAAGCGGCCCTTTGCGAACCGCAGATCTCTCCAAGCGACGAACATGCCCCCACCCTGGCCGCCCCCGCCCCGCCGGGATGCGGCTGCCGGCCGAAGAGCGCCAGGTGCGCGCGCCCCGCCCGCGGCGCGGGCGGGGCCTGGACCGGCCCCCCCCCGCGCCCCTCCCGCCCCCCGGGCGAGGGGGGCGCCGCCCGCCACATCGCGCAGCGCGCCGGCGCCCCGCTGGTCGCCGGCACCCCGGACC